>NZ_JBZVFJ010000198.1:0-3326 GCF_058402725.1 Fundidesulfovibrio sp.
CAACATCACCGACGAGGCCCAGGGCAACGAGGGCGCGCGCCTGCGCACCTGGGACAACCGCATGTCCTTCCAGTTCACCCTGGAGGCCAGCGGCCACAACCCACGGCCCACCAAGGCCCACAGGCTGAAAAACCGCGTGGGCCACAAGTTCTCCTACTATCCGGGCCTGCACGGCGGGGCCATCGCCTGCTGCGGGTGCGGCCGCTGCATCAGAAGCTGCCCCGTGGGGGTGGACATCCGTCAACTCGTGCTGGCCGCCGTGGAACGCGCCCGGGAGTTAAGCCATGACTAGCCTGCCCAATCCCTACCTGCCCGACATGGCCACCATCGTGGAGACCGTGCAGGAGACCCCCAACATCAAGACCTTCCGCGTGCGCCTGGACAGCGAGGCGCGCCGAAAGGCCTTCACCTTCCAGCCCGGTCAGGTGGGCCAGCTCTCGGTGTTCGGCACGGGGGAATCCACCTTCGTGATCAACTCGCCGCCCACGCGCATGGACTACCTGCAGTTCAGCGTCATGCGCGCGGGAGAGGTGACCGCCGCGCTCCACCGCCTGAACGCCGGGGACCGCATCGGCGTGCGCGCCCCCCTGGGCAACTGGTTCCCGTACGAGTCCATGAAGGGCAAGGACATCGTGTTCATAGGCGGCGGCATCGGCATGGCCCCGCTGCGCACGCTGCTGCTCTTCATGCTGGACAACCGCAAGGACTATGGCAGGATACGCCTGCTCTACGGCGCGCGCAGCCCCGAGGACATGGCCTTCAAGGCCGAGCTGCCCGAGTGGCTTGGCCGCGACGACCTGGAAACCGTGCTGACCATCGACCGCGAGGCCCCGGGCTGGGAGCACCGCGTGGGGCTCATCCCCAACGTGCTGCGCGAGATGGCCCCACCGGCCGGGAACGCCGTGGCCGTCACCTGTGGGCCGCCGATCATGATCAAATTCACGCTCCAGGCCCTGAAGGACCTTGGCTTCGCCGACGGCCAGATCGTCACCACCCTGGAGAAGCGCATGAAGTGCGGCGTGGGGTTGTGCGGGCGCTGCAACATCGGCGAGAAGTACGTCTGCGTGGACGGACCCGTTTTCACCTACGAGCAGCTCAAGGAGCTGCCCAACGAACTCTAAATCCAGCGGAGGCTCTATGGCGGAGTTTTTCAGCGCGGCGGACGTGGTGGGCGCGGCCGTCGAAATGGAACGCAGGGGGCAGGCGCTCTACGCCCGCCTGGCTTCGGAGGCCTCGGACCCCACGGTGAAGCGCTTCTTCGAGAGCCTGGCCGCCGAGGAGCGCCGCCACGAGCAGCTCTTCACGGCCATGGCCGGGCGCGTGGGCAAGGCCGAACTGCCCGCCTGGAGCAGCATGGAGGAGTACAGCGACTATCTGGACGCGCTGCTCGATTCCCACGCCCTCTTCTCGCCCGGCTTCGCAGACGCCCTGGCCGCCCGCGCCGGGGAGCTGGAAGGCGCGGTGCGCGGGGCCATGCAGCTGGAGAAGGATTCCATGATCTTCTTCCAGGAAATGCTCCATCTCATCGCCAGTTCGGAGCATTCCTTCATCCTGGAGTGCATCGAGGAGGAGCGCCGCCACCTGCGTCAGCTCTCGGCGCTCATCAGAAAATAGCCGGGCGGGCCCGCGCCGCCCCGAGGAGGGCGCATGTTTCTGGAGGAGTTCAGCCTGGACGCGGCCGGCGTGTTCCCCCACCCCGGCCTGGCGCCCACCGTCCACCGATCGTTGCCTGGCGCGGAGGCGCTCCCGGGAGCGGCCCTGTTCCTCGCCTCGGACCTGTTCCCGGCCGCGTCGCTCCGGCGCAGGCGTCGTCTGGAGCGAGAGCCCCTGGCCATGGCCGGAGAGGGGCTTCCGGCCTGGTACACCGGCGAGAGCCTGGACCAGTTCGACCAGGACGTGTTCCTGGCTTGTGTCCTGGCCGCGCTGCGCGGGGAGGGGCCTGCCGGGGGCTCCATGCGCCGCTTTCTGGCGGTGCTGGGCCGCCGGGCCACGCGGGCGTGCCTGTCCCGCCTGGAGGCGAGCCTGTTCCGGCTGGCCACGGGGCGCGTGGAGCTGCGCGACCAGCGCTTCAACTGCTGCGTGCAGCTCCTGGAGACCGTGCTGGTGGACCGGGAGCAGGGCGTTTTCCGCGCCCAGGCCTCCCCGGAGGCCGTGGACGCCCTGCGCGACGTGGAGGGGCTGGGCCAGCTGGCCCGGCTGCGCTACGGCATGGTGCCGGGACCCTTGTCCAAGTGGCTGGCGGGATATATCCTTGCCGTCGGCGGGGGGCCCCTCCTGCTGGAACCGGCCGAGGTGCGCGCCCTGTGCGGCCAGCAGGCGGCGGACCTGAGGATATTTTCCGCAAGGGCCTCGGCGGCCTTGAGAAGCCTTGAGGAATTGGGCTATATCCACATGATGATTCATTTCCATGACGATCGCATCATGATCCGCCGGGGCAACGGGGACGCCGCCCCCTCCCCTCGCGGTCCCGCATGGTGAAGCGCCCCATGAACGTCACGAAATTCGCCATCCCGGAGATCATCTTCGGGCGCGGCTCCATGGTGCACGTGGGGCAGTGCGCCCGCAGGCTGGGTGCAAGACGGGTCTTTCTCGTCAGCGACGAGGGGCTGGAAAAGTCCGGCTGGGTGGAGCGCGTCCAGACCATTCTCGAGGCCGAGAGCCTGGAGTGGGTCTACTACGGCGACGTGAACTCCAACCCGCGCGACTGGCAGGTCAGCCACGGCGCAAAACTCTACCTGGAGACCGGGGCGGACGTGATCCTGGCCATCGGCGGGGGAAGCCCCATCGACGCGGCCAAGGGCATCGCCATCCTGGCGGGCAACGGCGGCTCCATCGCGGACTACGAGGGGGCCAACCGCATCGAACGCCCCCTGCCGCCCACCATCTTCCTGCCCACCACGGCGGGCAGCGGGTCGGACATCTCGCAATTCTGCATCATCACCGACGTGGAGCGCCAGCTCAAGATGTCCATCATCAGCCGGTCGCTGGTGCCCAACATCTCCATCATCGATCCGCTCATCCTGCTCACGAAAAGCCAGGAGCTGATCATCGCCTCGGCCATCGACGCCCTGGCCCACGCGGTGGAGTCCTACGTGTCGCGCATCGCCTCGCCCTTCACGGAAATCCAGGCCCTGCGCGCCATCGAGCTGATCATGCGCAACCTCCGGCACGCCGTGGAAGACCGCGACCTGGACGCCCTGGAGCAACTCTCCATCGCCAGCACGGCGGCGGGCATGTCCTTCAGCAACGCGGGCCTGGGGGCCGGGCACGCCCTGGCGCATTCCCTGGGCGGCATGTTCGACATCCTCCACGGCCTGGTGCACCCC
>NZ_JBZVFJ010000198.1:3336-4956 GCF_058402725.1 Fundidesulfovibrio sp.
GTGATGCGCTTCAACACTCCGGCATGCCAGGAGAAGATGGGGGCCATCGGTCGGCTCGTGGTGGGCCGGGCGGACATGCCCTCGCGCCTGGCGGCCGAGGCGGGCATCGAGGTGCTGCGCGAATACTTCGCCGATCTGGGCGTGCCCGTGCGCCTGCGCGACATCCTGCCCGACCGCTCCCCTCTTGCCCAACTGGCAGGGGCCTCCGCAGGCGACGCCTGCAACCTCACCAACCCCCGCCAGGCCGACGTGGAAAGCCTGCTCGGCATCTGCGAGGAGGCCTGGTGAGCCGCGTTCGCCCCTCGGTCGAAGACCTCATCGGCATCGAACACTGCAAGCTGGGATTCTACCAGGAGCTGCGCCAGAAGCTCGTGGAGCTTCAGGTGGCCAACCTCGAGTCCGAGGAGCGCCGCCGCGAGATCGCGGCCATCCTGGACGGCATCACCGACATCATGATGGTGCTCTCCGAAGACCTGCGCATCATGAGCGTGAACCATGTCTTCGAGGAGGTTATGGGCATCGACGACGCCCAGGGCCGCTACTGCTACGAGATCTTCCGCCAGGAGCAGCGCCCCTGCCCGGAGTGCCCGGCGCACCGCTCCTTCGTTACGGGCGACGTGTGCCGCGAAACGGCCATCTTCCGCGTGGGCGGGCGCAACCGCCAGTTCGAGATGGTGGCCTCGCCCATCAACGACCAGGGCAAGGACGAGCGGCGCATCCTCATCTTCAAGCGCGACGTGACCATGGAGAAGGAGTACCAGGCCAAGTTCTACCAGGCCGAGAAAATGGCCACCGTGGGCATGCTGGCAGCAGGCGTGGCCCACGAGGTGAACAACCCCCTGGCATCCATCTCCGGCTTCGCGGAGGGCATCAAGCGTCGCCTGGGCAGGCTGGAGGCCACGCCCGGGCCGGACCTGGACGACATCCACGACTACGTGGACACCATCCTCAAGGAGTGCAGCCGCTGCCGCGACATCGTGCACACGCTGCTCACCTTCAGCCGTCCCGTGTCCTCGGGCTTCAGGCCCGTGAGCCTCAACGCCGTGGTGGAGGACACCCTGAAGCTCCTGCGCAGCCACATCAAGCAGAAGAACCTGCGCCTGAACATGGTGCTGGAACTCTCCGACGAGCTGCCGCTCATCTACGGCGACGAGCCCCAGCTCAAGCAGGTGCTGCTGAACCTGCTCATCAACGCCATCGACGCCGTGGACCAGACCGGCGCGGGCCAGGGCGTCATCACCATCCGCACCTACCCCGAGGCCGAGGAGGGCGCGGGGCTGGTGGTCTCGGACACCGGCTGCGGCATCCCCAAGGAAAACCTGGACAAGCTCTTCGAGCCCTTCTTCACCACCAAGCCCGTGGGCAAGGGCATCGGCATCGGGCTGTCCACCTGCTACGGCATCGTGTCCGAGCATTGCGGAGAGATCATCGTGCACAGCGAATCGGGCCGGGGATCGCGCTTCATCGTGCGCCTGCCCTCCAATCAGGGGGGCTGACGTGACCAGCCCCTACACCCTCCTGGTGGTGGACGACGAACAGTCCCTGACCAAGCTCTTCAAGAAGGAACTGGCCGCCCCGCACCGCACCGTGCACACGGCCGGCACGGGCCGCCAGGCCCGG
>NZ_JBZVFJ010000199.1:0-4951 GCF_058402725.1 Fundidesulfovibrio sp.
TTCGTAGTATTCCAGGCGCGCGGTGGCCACGTCCACGCGGTTTCCGTCGTGCAGGAGCACGGCGGCGGTCTGGAACTTGCGGTGGCTCTTCACGCGCCCGCCCAGCTCCCGGGCCAGGGCCTCGGCGAAGAGAATGCCGTCGCCCTCCACCACCAGGTCCAGGTCCAGGTTGGGCCTGCCCAGGATGAGGTCGCGCACGAAGCCGCCCACCACGTAGGCCTCGTACCCCATGGATTGCGCCAGGCTCCCCGCGCGTTTGAGCAGGGCCAGCAGGCCTTTGGGCAGGCGGTCGCGCAGGTGTCCGGCCATGCTGCGCTCGCCGCGCCTGCCCGCGCCCACGGTCTCGGGGATGCGCGCGGGCTCGCGCACGAGCACGTTGATCAGGTCCGTGCGCGTCACCACGCCGGACACCTTGCCGTTCTCCACCACGGGGACCAGGCGCTGGCGCTGGTTCAGGATGATCTCGGTGATGCGGTAGAGCTCCGTGGCGGGCGCGACGCACAACGCGCCGTGCACCATGTACTCCCCGGCCTGGGAGCCGCCCAGGCCGTGCTTGACGGCCTTGTCCACGATGTCGTGCTCCAGGATGCCCACGCATTGCCCGTCCCCGGCGTCCAGCACGGGCACGGCCTTGAGGCCGTAGTGGGTCATCACCTCGTCGGCCTGGGCCAGGGTCTGGTCTTCGCGCACGGTCTTGGCCGGGGCGCTCATGAGCGAGGCGGCCAGGATCTGGGGGTTCACCTGGGAGTAGAGCAGCCCGAAGAGGTCTTCCCGGGCCTGGGTGAGGGTCCTGTCCTTGAGGGAGGCCGAGGCGGCGTAGGCGTGGCCGCCGCCGCCCAGGGAGGCGCAGATGCGGCCCACGTCCACGTCGGCGGTGCGCGAGCGGGCCACCAGGTGCACGCGGTCCTTCATGAGGGCCAGGGCGAAGAGCACCCGGATGTTCTGCATGTCCATGAGCTTGTGGGCCAGCAGGGCGAAGTCGCCCACGTAGTTGTCCATGGCGGTCTGGGCCACCACCACCTCCACGCCGTTGATGTCGTAGGTGGCGGCCGACTCGATGAGCGCGCTCATGATGGTGATCTGCTCGGCCGAAAGTTCGCGCGTGAGCAGCTCCGAAAGGGTGGCCATGTCCATGCCCTGGGACTTGAGCCACGCCCCGGCCTGGAAGTCCTCCTCCACGGTGGAGGTGAAGGTGAAGGAACCCGTGTCCTCGTAGATGCCCAGGGCCAGGAAGGTGGCCTCGTCGGGGGTGAGAACGAGCCCCCTGTCCCGGATCAGGTGCGTGAGGATGGTGGTGGTGGAGCCCCAGGGCTTGACCACGCTCACCTGCCCGGGGATGTCCTCCTCGGTGTCGGGGTGGTGGTCGTAGAGGTGCACCGCCACGCCCGGACGCTCCAAAAGCAGGGCCACGTGGGAGACGCGCGAGCGCTGGCGCGTGTCCACGAGCACCAGGGTGCGCACGGAGTCGGGGTCGATGTCCTTGATGGTCTTGAAATTGAAGAGGTAGGTGGCGCTCTGGATGAAGAAGTTGCGCAGGTTCTTCTCCTGGCTGCCGGGGAAGATGAGCGTGGCGTCCGGGTAGAGCTTGCTGGCGGCGATCATGGCGGCCAGGGCGTCGAAGTCTGCGTTGATGTGGGCGGTTACGACCGTGGGAGCGGACAAGCCCTTGGCAGGCTTGGGGATCATGAATCCTTCCTTGAAGTCTTTGGCGTCCTGGCTGGGGCTTGGGAGCGGGGATGGTGGCTTCTGTGCACCCCCATCAGGCGCTCGGCCTGCACGTGGGTGTAGATTTCGGTGGCGGAGATGTCGGCGTGGCCCAGGAGCAGCTGCACGGTGCGCAGGTCGGCCCCGCCCTCCAGGAGGTGGGTGGCGAAGGAGTGGCGCAGGCTGTGGGGGGAGATCTCCTTGCGGATGCCCGCCTCCAGGGCGTAGCGCTTGATGAGCTTCCACACGGCCTGGCGAGTGAGCCCCTTGCCGGAGCGGTTGAGGAAGAGCACGTCCTGAACCGGGCGGAAGGCCTGGCGCACGGTCTGGAGGTAGCGGGCGAGCAGATCCTGGGCCAGGGCGTGGATGGGGGCCAGGCGCTCTTTGGAGCCCTTGCCGAAGACGCGCAGCACGCCGGTCTGGGAGTCGAAGTCCAGGGGCGTGAGGCTCACCAGCTCCGAGACGCGCAGCCCCGCCGCGTAGAGAAGCTCCAGCATGGCCCTGTCGCGGAAGCCCAGGGGCGTGGAGAGGTCCGGGCGGGAGAGCAGGGCGTCCATCTCCTCGCGCGTGAGCACGTCGGGCAGGGTGCGCGGCAGCTTGGGCGTCTCGATGAGCGCCGCCGGGCTGGCCTCCAGCCATCCCTCGGCCACGGCGTGGGCGTAGAAGCCGCGCATGCTGGAGAGCATGCGCGCCAGGGAACGGCTGGTGAGCCCCTTCTGGCGCAAAAACATCAGATAGAGGAAGATGGTCTGGTCGGTGGCCGTCTCCACGGAGGAGGCGCGCACCTCCAGGAACTCGTGGTACTGGAGCATGTCCTGGGAATAGGCCGCGAGGCTGTTCTCGGAGAGCCCCTTCACCACCAGGAGGTGTTCGAGCCAGGCGTCCACCCACGGGTGGGGCGCGCCGCGCTGCTGTTTGGTTTTGGTTGACACCGCAGGTTGCCTCTTTTTATGACCGGGGCGCGTTTTATCCCATTTCTCGCGCCCGCGCGCAACCGCCCAAGGAGCGTACCATGCCTCAGTTCGCCATGGCCGACCGTCTGGCCGCCCTTCCTCCATATCTCTTCGCCGAAATCGACCGCGTCAAGAACGAGGTCAAGGCCCGCGGCGTGGACATCATCAGCCTGGGCATCGGCGATCCCGACATGCCCACCCCGGATTTCATCATCGAGGCCCTGCACGCGGGGGCCAAGAAGGCCGAGAACCACCAGTACCCCTCCTACGTGGGCCTGCGCAGCTTCCGCGCCGCCGTCTCCAAGTGGTACCAGGGGCGCTTCGGCGTGGACCTGGACCCCGACAACGAGGTGGTGAGCCTCATCGGCTCCAAGGAGGGCATCGCCCACTTCCCCCTGGCCTATGTGAACCCGGGCGACTTGGTGCTGGTGTGCACCCCCAACTACCCCGTGTACAACGTGGCCACGGGCTTCGCGGGCGGCGTCACCAGGTTCCTGCCGCTCACCGACGCCAACAATTTCCTGCCCGACCTGGACGCCGTTTCCGAGGCCGAATGGGCCAAGGCGAAGATGATCTTCACCAACTTCCCCAACAACCCCACCTCGGCCTGCGCCCCCAAGAGCTTCTACGAGAAGCTGGTGAAGAAGTGCCGCGAGACCAACACCATCCTGGTGGCCGACGCGGCCTACACCGAGATGTACTACAACGAGGCCGCCAAGCCCATCTCCGTGTTCGAGATCCCCGGGGCCAAGGACGTGGCCATCGAGTTCCACTCCCTCTCCAAGACCTACAACATGACCGGCTGGCGCATCGGCATGGCCGTGGGCAACGAGGGCTTGGTGAAGGGCCTGGGCAAGATCAAGGAGAACGTGGACTCGGGCATCTTCCAGGCCGTGCAGGAGGCGGGCATCGCCGCGCTGGAGCAGGGCGACCCCTACGCCGAGAAGTTCCGCGCCGTGTACAAGGAGCGCCGCGACACCCTGGCCGCGGGCCTCAAGAAGCTGGGCATCGAGTTCCGCCTGCCCGAGGCCACCTTCTACTTCTGGTGCAAGGTTCCCAAGGGGCAGGACTCCAAGGGCTTCGTGACCAAGGTGCTCCAGGAGACGGGCGTGGTGCTCACCCCCGGCAACGGCTTCGGCTCCCCCGAGGCGGGCGAGGGCTACTTCCGCATCGCCATGACCGTGGGCAAGGAGAAGATCGAGGAAGCCCTGTCGCGGCTGGCGAAGATCTAGCGCAGGGCAAGGCGACGCTCCGCCGCACGGCGGACGCGCGCGAACGCATGAGGAAAGCCCCGGAGCGGCACGGCCGCTCCGGGGCTTTTTCGATGGCTCATTCATTTCTTCAGGGCGGCCTGGAAGTCTGTTTTCCAGAGCCCGGCGGTGCGCTGATACTGGTCGTTCTCGACCCTCATCAGATTCTCCCGCGCCTTCTTGACCGCCTCCAACGCTTTGTCGTCGGGCAGACTGGCCAGAGCCTGTTCCTTGAGTTCCCAGACGATGGCCAGGCACTGGAGCCGCCCCTCTTCCCGTATGCGGAACAGTTGGGAGAGGTTCCCTTGCGTCACCACCGCGTGAATGAGGGTGGACACAAGCGGCAGTGAAATGAGCGCGGCCCGCCAGAATGGCGAGAGGTGGCCGCCCTCGGCAAGGGCCGGGATGAGCGCTGCGGCGAAGCCGATGATCAGCAGGGCACTTTGCAGGGCGATATAAAGCGTGCGGAATTGTTTGTGGGATTTGTCGTACCACCGCACGTAGTCCTGGTCGATTTCCTTGGCGAGGGCATCGAGAACCTGCTTGGAATCCATGGGGCCTCCCGGGTCGAGGTGGGTTTGTGCCGTTCGTCCTGCGACATTGCGATGACGACCGCATAGGCTCTGGTTCGGATTCCGGCAAGGGAAAGCAGGCGGCGGATGGAGACAATGCAGGGGCGTCCCCTCCGCCGGGAAGAACGGCGGACGAAGCGAGGGCGCACCCGTAAGGAGCGGTCGGGACGCGACCCTGCGACGTCAGGGGCGCAGCGGGTGACCGCAACGGATACGCAGCATGGATGAGCTTCGCCATCCTATGGGATTCTGTCGGATCGGGGCCGCCCCGGCCTTCCGGGGCGGGCATTCCGACGCAACGTCGCGAAGGCGGTCTCAGTGCAGGATCACGCCGATCTTGTTTATGCCCTCGCGCACGGCCACCACGCTCCAGTTGCGGCCGCAGCATTTGGCGTACTGGTAGAGCGCGCCGAAGTCGTCGCGGGGGTTGAAGTCGTCGAAGACCACGACCGTCCCCTTCTTGATGAGGGGG
>NZ_JBZVFJ010000200.1:0-4872 GCF_058402725.1 Fundidesulfovibrio sp.
CCAGGGCGAGCTTGCGCATCCTGCCCTCGTGCCGGAAGCGCAGGAAGGCTCGGGCCGTACGCAGCCCCGCAGGCAGGAGCGTGGCCAGCACCCGGCCCGTGGGCTCCATCTGCCGGGCGGCCAGGGTCTCGGCCATGGCCACGTAGCCGGGGGAAAGCAGCGCCGAGAGTTCCAAGGGCCAGAGCGCGTCGCGCGCCTCAACGCCCTCGGGCAGGGCCTCCTCCGGCCCGAGGACCACCCCGGCGCGCAACGAGCCTCCCACCGGCACGGCCACGCGCAGGCCCGCCGGGAACCCGCCCCCCGCGAAGCGCGGCGGCATCCGGTAGGTGTAGCTGGCGAAGGGTGGCGTGAGCAGTGCCACGCGCACGAGGGGGAAGCAGTCGGCCATGGAGTCGCCCTCCCTGGGGCGGCGTCAGGTTCTTGGGACGATCCGCCTGGGGCTCCATACGGCTTCGCGCCGCGATCCGGCAAGCGGACGCGGCGCGAAGGAAGGATTGCGCCCGGGCGCGGCTAGATGGGCATGAAGTCGCGCAGTTTGGCGATGAGCGGATAGCGCAGGTCTTCGTCCTGGAGGGCGAAGTAGATGTTGGCGGCCAGATAATCCACCCAGTCACCGGCGTCGAAGCGCTGGCCGCGCAGCTTGGCTGCGATGAGCCGACCGGATTTGGCCAGGCCCTTGAGGGCGTCGGTGAGCTGGTACTCGCCGTCGGGGCCGGGTTCAAGCGCCTCGAGGTGCTTGAAGATTTCCGGGAAAAGCACGTATCGGCCCACGATGGCCAGTTTGGAGGGGGCTTCGCTGGGCTTGGGCTTCTCCACAAGGTCGCGCACACGGTAGAGCCCGGAGGAGAACTCGTCGGCCTCGATGATGCCGTAGCTGGACACCTTGTCCGCCGGGACCTCCATGACGCCCACCACGGCCATGTGCTCGGACTGGGCCACGTTGATGAGCTGCTTGATGCCCGGCTCCATGCTGAACATCAGGTCGTCGCCCACCATGACGGCGAAAGGCTCGTTCTTCACCACCTCCTTGGCGCAAAGCACGGCGTGGCCCAGGCCAAGCTGCTTCTTCTGGCGCACGGTGATGATGTTGGCCATCTCGGCGGTCTGGCGCACGGTTTTGAGCAGCTCGGTCTTGCCGGAGCTCTCGAGCAGCTGCTCCAGGGCGAGGTTGTAGTCGAAGTGGTCCTCGATGATGGTCTTGTTGCGGTTGGTGACGAACACCACGTCCTTGAGACCGGCTGCCTGGGCCTCTTCCACCACATACTGCACCACCGGTTTCTTGAAGATGGGCAGCATTTCCTTGGGCACGTTCTTGGTGGCGGGCAGCGAACGGGTGCCCCACCCCGCCACGGGAACGACGACTTTCGAGATTTCCATCGACTCTCTCCTTCAAGGTCCGGACCTGCCCGCACCAATGCCCCGGGCCGGCTTCCGGGCCGTTTTTCTCCACAAAACATTTTAGGAGAATCGCCCGGAATGTCCAGCGAATTTCCCGGAGCTAGCGAAGATGCTCCTTGAGCGTCTGGGCCAGGGATTCGGCCAGGGACTGCACCTGGGAGGCGTCGGTGCCCTCCACCATCACGCGCGCCACCGACTCTGTGCCCGAGTAGCGCAGGAGCACGCGCCCCTTGCCCTGGAGCGCCGCCTCGGCCTCGCGCACGGCGTCTGTAACGGCCGGGACGGTCTCGAAGGGGATCTTGCGCTCCACATGGACGTTGAGCAGCACCTGGGGATAGGGCTCCAGCTGGTGGGCCAGCTCCGAGAGGGGCTTGCCGCGCTCCAGCATGATGCGGATGAGCTGCAGGGCGGCCAGCGTGCCGTCGCCCGTGGTGGCGTGGTGGCGGAAGATGATGTGCCCGGACTGCTCGCCGCCCAGGATCGCGCCCTCTCGCTCCATGGCCTCGAAGACGTAGCGGTCGCCCACGGCGGTGCGCAGGAGGCTGCCGCCGCGCTCGCGCATGAACACCTCCAGGGCCATGTTGCTCATCACCGTGGCCACCAGGAGGTTGCCCGGCAGCTGGTTGCGCTCCATCATGTCCTGGGCGCAGATGGCCATGATCTGGTCGCCGTCCAGGATGCCCCCTTTCTCGTCCACCATGATCACGCGGTCGGCGTCGCCGTCCAGGGCGATGCCCACGTCCGCGCCGGTCTCGCGCACCATGCGCGCGGCCACCTCGGGATAGAGCGAGCCCACCTTGCGGTTGATGTTCATGCCGTCGGGGTCCACGCCCAGCTTGATCACCTTGGCGCCCAGTTCCTCGAACACCAGGGGCGAGACGCGGTAGGCCGCGCCGTTTGCGCAGTCCATGACCACCTTGAGCCCGTCGAGCTTGAGCTCCGAGCGGATGGTGGACTTGAGGTAGACGTTGTAGCGCCCGGGGGAGTCCTCGATCTTGAAGGCGCGGCCCAGTCCTCGGGGGCGGGAAACTCCCAGCTGTCCTCCTCGGCCAGGACGCGCTCCGCGATGCGGTCCTCGGCCTCGTCGGGCAGCTTGAAGCCCCGGCGGTCGAAGAACTTGATGCCGTTGTCCATGTAAGGGTTGTGGGAGGCCGAGATCACCACGCCCACGTCGGCGCGCATGGAGCGCGTGAGGAAGGCGATGGCCGGCGTGGGCAGCGGCCCAACCAGGAACACGTCCATTCCCGAGGCGCAGAAGCCCGAGGCCAGGGCGTACTCGAAAATATAGCCCGAGAGCCGCGTGTCCTTGCCGATGACCACGCGGTGGCGGCCCTTGCCGTTGCGGAAGTGCGCACCGGCGGCCAGGCCCAGGCGCAGGGCCACCTCGGGGGTCATGGGGTGGATGTTCACCTGGCCGCGCAGGCCGTCGGTTCCGAAGAGGCGCTTTATCATGGGGTCTCCCGTATCATTTCACCAGAACCGTCACCTTCTCGGGTCTGGCCTGGATGAGTTCGCAGCCCTGGGGCAGGGTCACGCGGTAGGTTGTCTCGTGGCGTCCCGGGGCCATCCCGGACGGCATCTCGACGAAGGCGTCCACAAGGCCGCGCCAGGCCCCCTCGCGCAGGAGCGGCACAGGGGCGCGCAGACGCAGCATCACGCTCTCGGGCGACACGTGCGCCACATGCCCCGAAGCGCCCGCCACGCGCACAGGAACCTCCACGGCGGCCTCGCGCGTGAGCAACTGGTAATTCACTTGGGCGCGCACCGAGCGGGGCTGGGCCTCCACCTGTTCGGGCAGCACGAGGTTCACGGGGGCCTCCAGGCGGCCCGTGCCGTCCTCCGGCAACGTGATGGGCTGCACGGGCACGAAATCGATGCCCTTCACCACCGACTCGGGGCCCGAAACCGTCACCTGGGACGGTTCCAAGGCTCCGGAAAGCTTGTAGTCGCGCTGCGCGCCGTCGCGGAAGGCCAGGCGCACGGGCACGGCCCTGGAGAGGCGGCGCTCCACCTCCAGCTCCAGGCTCGAGGGGCGCACCTCCACCACCTCGAACAGCTTGGAAACCGGGATGCTCTCGGGCGCGATGACCACCGTGTTGCCCCCGGGCGCGAGCTTGCGCGCGTCCAGGGTGTAGATCAGTTCGCTGGGATCAAGCTTGCGCACGAGCCCCTTGGGGCCGCGCACCAGCACGTCCAGGGTGTCGCGGGGCGCTCCGCGCAGCACCAGGCCCTCGGCAAGCCCGGCGGTCTCGATGCGCACGCGCACCCAGGTGTCCACCCGCTCGCGGCCCGTGACCAGATACCACGAAAGCACCGCCAACAGAAGGGCCAGCAGCCAGTCGTACCCCACCCGGCGCACGCTCATGCCCGGCCCGCCCATTCGCGCTCCAGCAGGGAGACCAGGGCCTCCCGGTCCAGGGGTTCGGACACGGCCCCGCCCTGGGCCGCGCGGACCTCGCCGCGCTCCTCGGAGACCACCAGGGCCAGGGCGTCGGTGTCTTCGGTGACGCCCGCCGCCGCCCGGTGGCGCGTGCCGAACTGGGAGGGCAGCGTCCGGGAGGCGGCAAGGGGCAGGATGCAGCCCACGGCGGCCACGTCGCCCCCGCGCGCCACCACCGCGCCGTCGTGCAGGGGGCTCTCGTGGTGGAACACCGCAAGCAGAACGTCGCGCGTGAGCCGCGTGGAGAGTTCCACGCCGCGCGCCGCCACGTCGCCCAGGGGCACGCCGCGCTCCAGCACCACCAGCGCCCCCACCCTGCGGCGCGCCAGCTCCAGGAGCGCGTCCGCGAGGAGCGCCGCCTCAGCCTCCAGCCCGCCGCGCCGGGGCCTGGCCCCGCCGAACCAGCGCAACCCCACCTGGGAGAGCGCCTTGCGCAGGTCTGCCTGGAAGAGGATGACCATCACCAGGAAGAACGAGCCCAGGAAGTTGGCCAGGAGCCAGTGCAGCGTGAAGAGGCCGAACTCGCCGGACAGATAGTAGGCCAGAAGCACCACGATGACCCCGTGGATCACCGACACGGCCCGCGTGCCGCGCACCAGGAGCATCACCCGGTGGAACACCACGGCCACCAGGAAGATGTCCAGCACCTCGCGCCAGCCCACGGGCAGGAAGGACGGAAGGGCGTCCAGCCAGTGGTTCACGTCATGGCCTCCGCCAGCTTCAGGGCGTGCGCCGCCCCGGCCGCGTCGTGCACGCGGTGCGCCCAGGCTCCGTTGCGCCAGGCCAGGGCCGTGGCCACCTGGGTGGCCGGGCCGCGCTCGTCCACCTGGAGCCCCAGAAGCCCCCCGAGGAACGACTTGTTGGAGAGCCCCATGAGAAGCGGCCTGCCGAAGCCCGCGAAGAGCGGAAGCCCGCGCAGGAGCGTCAGGTTGTGCTCCAGGGTCTTGCCGAAGCCGATGCCCGGGTCCAGCACGATGCGCGCCTCGGGAAGCCCGGCGTTCACCAGCATGGCCGGGCCCACCTCGAAGAAGCGG
>NZ_JBZVFJ010000201.1:0-4777 GCF_058402725.1 Fundidesulfovibrio sp.
GGGGCCCCGCTGGCCTTTGCGGCGGCCACCAACGAGCAGCGCAGGCTGCTGGAGTCTGCCGGGGCGGGCAGGTCGGCGTCCATCCATGAAACCCTGGACCAGGCGCTGGAAGCGCTCGGGGCCGGGCGCTGAAAAGGGGGCGGAGCATGGGAGCGTTCGTACGGGCGGTTTGGGCTGCGTTGGTCATTCTGGCGTTCACCGCGGCGGTCGAGGCGGCCGAACCGCCCAAGGCCGGGGCGACGCTCCCGGCGTCGCTCAGCTTCAACGCGCCCGTCAAGCCCGGGGACCGCGCGGCCCTTGGGCTGGGTGACGCGCCCACGTTCAAGCTCGCCGACCTCAAGGCCGGTCTCGTGCTGTTCGAGGTGGTGGGCGTCTACTGCCCGCAGTGTCACGTGCAGGCCCCGCTTTTCGCCAAGCTCAGCGCGCGGCTCGCCCAGGACCCGGCCCTCAAGGACAAGGTGAAGATGCTGGGCATGGCCGCCGGGGCCACCAGGGAGGAGATGGAGTACCTGGGAGAATCCGGAACCTATCCCTATCCCGTGGCCTGGGATCCGGACTTCGTGGCCCACAAGGCCCTGGGCGAGCCCAAGACGCCCTTCACCATGCTTCTCGACGGCAAGGGCAAGGTGCTCTACGCCCACATGGGCATCATCGAGGACGTGAACGCCCTCTACGACCAGATCGCGAAGCTGGCCCGGTAGGCGCACGCCCATGGACTCCGGCGCGCAAGACACCGCCACGCGTTCTCCGGACGACGCGCGCAGGCTCTTCGAGCTCACGGTGCTTCACGAGGCCTCCCTGGAGCTCTCCGCCCTGACCACGCCGGAGCGGATCGCCCGGGTGTTCCTGCTCACGGCCATGGGGGGGCTGCGCGCCTCGGCCGGGTTCGTGGCGCTCACGGGAGCGCCGGGCGGCGAGGCCCTGCTGGTCCATCGCGGCCTCGGGGAGGAGGAGGCCCGGCTGATGGAGGCGGGCTCGGCCACCCTGGGCCGCCAGTGGCTGGATTGCGCCCCCCGCGACGTGGCGCCCCGCCGCGCGCACGTCTTTGCCCGCCGCCCGGGGGACCAGGCCGAGTCGATCCCCGAGGGCGTGACGCTCATGGCCCGCTGGGTCCAGGACGGCGGCCGCTGCGGACTCCTGGGGCTTTCGTCCCTGCCCGGTAGCCCCCCCTACGACTCCGAGGACCACGACTTCCTCCTGAGCCTGCTGGACTGTCTCCAGTCCGCGCTGGCGCGCGCCTTCCTCACGGCCCGCCTGGCGGCCATGGGGCAGGACCTCTCCGAGCGCAACACCCAGCTGGCCCGGCGCAACTTCGAGCAGGAGACCCTGATCCAGGCCCTCTCCGAGATGAGCGCCATGACCACGCCCGAAGAGCTGCTGGCGCGCTTTCTCCTTTTCCTGGCGGGCACGGCCGGAGCCCGGCGCGGCTTCGTCCTGGCCCTCGACCGGGCCGGGGCCGTGGAACACTTCTCGGGCTGGGGCGTGGAACGTGCGGCCCTGGAATCCCTGGACCCCGTGCGCCTGCGCCAGATCGTCACCCGGGGGCTCTTCGCGTCGGGCGGCGGCCGGATCGGCTGGATAGAGGACGCGGCCCAGCTGGCCGCGGCAGGGCTGCCCCGGGACTGCCCGGGGCTGTGGTTCGTGGCCGGGGAGGACTCGGTGGGCTTCGCGGGCCTTGCGCCCCACGGCGACGGCCTGCCCCCGGACGAGGACGTGCGCGAGACGCTTCTGGCCCTCACGAGGGCCTTCGTAACGTGCCTGCGCACGGTGCTTCTGCTGGAGACCCGGCGCAGGCAGGGCGAGGAGCTGGCCCGGCGCAACGCCGAGCTGGCCCGCATGCTGGAGGAGATCACCAGCGCCCGGGTGGCCATCGACGGCCTCAAGGAGGCCAAGGCCCGCCTGCGCGACGTGGTGCGCCGGGAGATGGAACGGGTGTCCCGGGCCACGTGGATGGATTTCGCGCTCATCTTCCTGCTTTCCACGGCCGTGGGCTTCCTCTTCAACTGGGCCAGCCCCTCGGGGGTTGAGCCCGTGCCCGCCGCGTGGACGCGCCCGGCCCCGCCCGAGGCCGACGCGGTCCAGGCCAAGGCGCTCCTGGACTCCGGGGGGGCCGTGCTCATCGACGCCAGGCCCCAGGAATCCTTCCGGGCCGGGCACGCCGCCGGGGCCTTCAACCTCACCCCGGCGCTCTTCGACTTCCTCTACGGCATGCGGCTGGCCAAGCTTCCGCCGGAGCGGCCGGTGCTGGTCTACGGACGCACGGTGTCGCGCCTCTACGACGAGGACGTGGCCCACCTGCTCCAGCGGCGAGGCCACAAGGACGTGCGCGTGATCCGGGGCGGCCTGGAGGCCCTGCGCGCGGCGGGCGCGGGGATGAAGCCGTGAGCGCCAGGACCCGCAAACTCCTGGACGCCCTGCAAAGCCCCTGGCTGGCGCTGGCCTTCCGTCTCTACATGGGGGGGATCTTCATCTACGCCAGCGTCTACAAGATCAACTATCCCGCTGAGTTCGCCGGTTCCATCGCCAGCTACGAGCTGGTGCCGCACTGGGCCGTGGGCGTCATGGCCGTTGTGATGCCCTGGCTGGAGCTGCTCTGCGGGGTGATGGTGGTGGCGGGCATCCGGGCCAAGGCGGCCGTGCTCGTGCTGGCGGGGCTCATGGCCCTGTTCACGGTGGCGGTGTTCGTCACGCTCCTGCGCGGCGTGCCCATCGGCTGCGGGTGCTTCCACTCCATGGAAGACCCCATCAGCTGGCGCACCCTCGTGCGCGACATCCTCTGGCTGGGCATGACCCTGCACGTGTGGCGCTACGACCGGCTCCTGCACATGGAGCCGATGTTTCTGGCCAAGCTGAGGGAACTCTGATGCGATACGCTCTCGTCTGCCTCGCCGCCCTGATCTGGCTGGCCGGTTGCTCCGGCCAGGAGGGGCTGGAGGGGAAGTATTCGGCCAAGGGGCAGGGCGGACAGCCGGTCTCGCTCACGCTCAAGTCCGGCAACGTGGGGGAGTGGGAGACCAGCACGGACTCCGTGCCCCTGCGCTGGGAAATGCGCGAGGGCAGGCTTCTTCTGCACTCCAAAAGCGGCGGCGTGCTCTCGGGGAAGGTGGAGGGCAGGGGGCTTGTGGTCACCCTGCCGGGCGAGGGCGAGCTGGTGTTCACGCGCCCCGGCGGCTGAGCGCGCTTGCGGGGATAACCTGCGCGCCCCACCCGGGGAGAGCAGGTGACGCGCCGTGCGACGCCCCGGCCCCTCAGGGCACGATGCGCCCGAGCCCCGGCACGCGCCTGAGCCCCCACACCAGCAGGGCCGAGAGCGTGAACACCGCCGTACCGGTGAGCACGGGGCCGATCCAGGGGCCGCCGGTGTTCCAGTCCAGGGTCAGAGAGCCGGGCCAAAGGCCCGAGAGCGGCCCGGCCAGCTGCCCCGTCACCAGGGAGAGGGCCAGCACGTGGGCCAGGAAGATGCCGTAGGTGAGCGAGCTCACCTCCCGCACCAGGCCTGCCGTCCGGCCCTCCAGCCTGGGGGACCAGTCCTTGAAGAAGAGGAAGATGGCCGCCGACATGAGCACCGCCAGGGGCTGCTGGTAGCTGAAGAAGGTGTTGGGGAGCATGGTGTTCTGGCCCTTGGCGGCGAACTCCCCGAAGGCGCTCAGCAGGGCGCCGGCCGCAAAGCCCGCCGCCAGGGTCCAACGTCCGCCGGGCACGCGGGGCGGGTGCTCGTTGAGCAGCTTGCCAAGGACGAAATAGCCGAAATAGTAGGGGATCACCGCCCCGGTGAGGAACCTGTTGAGCTCCATCTCCCAGACGAGGCGCGTGGCGAAGTTGAGCGCGGGCACGGCGAAGACGATGGCCGTGAAGCTCCAGGCCAGGGCCTCGCGACCGCGCCCGAAGGCCTGGGCCATGAAGGGCGTCATCAGGTAGACGCCCAGGATCATGTAGAGAAACCACAGCGGCCCGCTCCACATGCCCGTGAAGAAGCGCTTGAGGAACGAGATCACGTGGGGCGTGGTCCCGGTCTGCAGGCACACGAGCAGGTAGTAGACCACCGACCAGCCCAGCAGGGGCACGAGGATCTTCATGCAGCGCCTGCCGTAGAAGGCCTTGAGGTCGATGGGCTTGGGATTGCCCAGGAGCAGCGCGCCGCTGATCATGAGCATCACGGGCACGCAGAACAGGCTGAACGAGGAGTAGAGCACCCCGGCCCAGACGGCCGAGGGGTCCGGCGAGCCGGTCAGGGGCGCGGCGCAGTGCATCACCACCACCCCGGCGATGGCCAGGCAGCGCAGCAGGTCCAGGGCGGGTTGCCGCTTCGGGGCATGGGAGGGGGCATTGGCGGACATGGCGGCCCCTTACTGCATGGACCATGGAAAGGCAACAACAGCGAGTGGTGCGGGCGTCCCGGCGGAAGCAGACGGCGAGGGCTGGGCGGATGTTCCGTCGGGGGGCGGGGGGAGGCCCCGGCCTAACAGTGATGGGATGGCCCCACCCCTCCTAAAGGGGTACGCATCAAGGAGCGACCAAACTTCTTGAAGGAGGCCATCCCATGCAAGCGATTACCACTATCGGTGTTGATTTGGCAAAGAACGCGCTTCAACTTCACGGGGTTGACGCCAACGGGAAGACCGTCTTGCGCAAGTCGCTCAAGCGAGAAAAAGTTCATGTTTTCTTTGCGAATATTCCTCAATGCCTCATAGGAATGGAGGCTTGCGCAACTTCTGCTTATTGGAGACCCCTGCGTAATACGCTGAGGCGCGTGTCTGCTCCTCCCGGCGGCGCATTT
>NZ_JBZVFJ010000202.1:0-4738 GCF_058402725.1 Fundidesulfovibrio sp.
CGGCCAGCACGCTGCCGTAGCCGGGGCGCACCTGCATGGTGCGCGGGTCGCCCTGGGAATGCATGAGCACGTAGCCGGGCCTGTGCTGGGCCAGCACGTCCAGGAGACCGGGATCGGCCGTGCAGGCCGACACGTCGTTGACGATGACGGCCCCTGCCTCCAGGGCCAGGGCGGCCACGCGGGCCTTGGTGGTGTCCACGGAGACCGCCGCGCCGGGCCTGCGCGCCAGGATGCCCCGCACCACCGGGAGCACGCGGCGCTCCTCCTCGGCGGCGTCCACGGGCCGGGCGAAGGGCCGGGTGGACTCCCCGCCCACGTCGGCCACGTCCGCGCCGTGGTCCAGCATGTCCAGGGCATGGTCCACGGCCGCCTCGGGGCCGGGAAAGCGCCCGCCGTCTGAGAAGGAGTCGGGCGTGGCGTTGACGATGCCCATCACCAGATGCGTCGACGGTCCCAGGACCCGTCCGTCCCGGACGGTCCAGCTGGAAGGCCGCGAGGCTTTCGCCTCGCGGCCGGTTTCGTGGCGCGATTCGGTCATTGGCGGAAGCGCCGCCGGACGGGGGTCGGCGCGGTGTTCAGCATAGGGGCAGGGCTAACGGCCGGAGTCCTTGTCGCCGGGCGCGTCGGCCGGAGGCGGGGCGTCGGCGGGGATGTCGCCGGGGGCCTGGGGATCGGAGGCCTTGGGCGCGGCAGGGGGCGGCACGTCGGCCTGGATTTCCACGGGGGGCAGGTCTTCGCCCTTCATGATCAGGTCGATGTCGGCCCCGGAGATGGTTTCTCGCTCCAGGAGGGCCTTGGCGATGGCGTGGAGGTGCTCGATGCCCCCGGTGAGGAGCAGCCTGGCGCGGGCGTGGCAACCCTCCACGATGGAGCGGACCTCCATGTCGATCTGGCGGGAGGTGTCCTCGGAGAAGTTCTTGTGGGCCACCATGTCGCGTCCCAGGAAGATCTCCTCGTCCTTTTCGCCGTAGCTCAAGGGGCCGAGCTTGTCGCTCATGCCCCACTTGCAGACCATCTTGCGGGCCATGTTGGTGGCGCGCTCGATGTCGTTGCCCGCGCCGGTGGTGAGCTGGTCCAGCACCACTTCCTCGGCCACGCGTCCGCCCATGAGCATGACGATGGAGTTGAGCAGGTAGGTTTTGGAGTATGTGTGGCGGTCGTCCTCGGGCAGCTGCATGGTCACGCCCAGGGCGCGGCCGCGCGGGATGATGGAGACCTTGTGGATTGGGTCCGAGCCTTCGATGAGCTTGGCCACCAGGGCGTGCCCGGCCTCGTGGTAGGCGGTGGTGCGCTTCTCCTCGTCGGAGAGGATGAGGCTGCGCCGTTCCTTGCCCATGAGCACCTTGTCCTTGGCCATCTCGAAGTCGGCCATGGCCACCTTGTCGCGGCCGAGCTTGGCTGCGGAGAGGGCGGCCTCGTTGACGAGGTTTTCCAGGTCCGCGCCGGAGAAGCCGGGGGTGCCCTTGGCGAGCACGTCCAGGTTCACGGAGCCGTCCACGGGGGTGCGGCGGGTGTGCACTTCCAGGATGCGCTTGCGGCCGCGCAGGTCCGGCGTGGGCACCACCACCTGACGGTCGAAGCGGCCGGGGCGCAGGAGCGCGGGGTCGAGCACGTCGGGGCGGTTGGTGGCCGCGATGAGGATGACGCCCTCGTTGGACTCGAAGCCGTCCATTTCCACGAGCAGCTGGTTGAGGGTCTGTTCGCGCTCGTCGTGTCCGCCGCCCAGGCCCGCGCCGCGCTGGCGGCCCACGGCGTCGATCTCGTCGATGAAGATCAGGCACGGGGCGTTCTTCTTGCCCTGGACGAAGAGATCGCGCACGCGGGCCGCGCCCACGCCCACGAACATCTCCACGAAATCCGAGCCGGAGATGGAGAAGAAGGGCACGCCCGCCTCGCCGGCCACGGCGCGCGCCAGGAGGGTCTTGCCCGTGCCGGGGGAGCCCACCAGGAGCACGCCCTTGGGGATGCGACCGCCCAGGCGGGTGAACTTCTTGGGGTCGGAGAGGAACTGCACGATCTCGGAGAGTTCCTCTTTGGCCTCGTCCACGCCGGCCACGTCCTGGAAGGTGACGCGCTGGGTGTCCTGGTTGATGAGCCGGGCCCGCGAGCGCCCGAAGCTCATGGCCTTGCCGCCTCCTCCCTGCATCTGGCGCATGAAGAAGATCCACACGCCGATAAGCAGGAGCATGGGGAACCAGGAGACGAGGACGTTCACGTACCAGGGCGACTCTTCCTCGGGCTCCACGCGCACCTGGATCTTGTTGTCCAGGAGGGTCTTGACGAGGTTGGGGTCGTAGGGGGCGTAGGTGCCGAAGCGGTGATTGTCGCTGGTGACTCCCTCGATGCGGTTGCCCTGCATCTTCACGGCCGTGATCTCGCCGGAGGTGGCCTTCTTGAGGAAGTCGGAATAGGCGAGTTTGGACGCCTGGGGGGGCTGTTGGTTCAACAGGTTGAACAGGACGATCATGACAAGGCAGATGACCGCCCAGATGCCCAGGTTCTTGGTGAAATTGTTCAAGTCTGCTCCTCCGCGGAGTTTCCCGCTCCAGCACAGGTAACACTTCGGACCTGGGCTGTCCATGCGCCCGAGGTTGTATTCATGAGGATTTAAGGTTATGAGGGGTGTTCCCCGGACGGAAGCGTATCGTCACCGGTGTGGCGCCTGGACTTCAAATCCAGTGGAAGGCTCATCCCCTTCGGTAGGTTCGACCCCTATACGCTTCCGCCACTCTTCTCCCGGCCTACGCCCCCTTTTCCAGTTCCAGAAGCCACTTCTCCAGCGCCGCGATCTGCTCCTCCACCCGTTCCGGGGCCGTGCCGCCGGGGGTGTTGCGGCGCTTCACGGCCGTCTCGTACTTCAAGACCTCGGCCACGTCCGGGCCGATCTTGTCGCAGAGCCCGCGCAGTTCCTCCAGAGCGAGGTCCTCAAGCCCCCTGCCCGACTTCTCCGCCAGGGCCACGGCCGAGCCCGCGACGTGGTGCGCCTCGCGGAAGGGCACGCCCCTGGCCGCAAGGTAGTCCGCCAGCTCCGTGGCGTTCAGGAACCCCAGTTTGAGGGCCTGGCGCATCTTCTCGGGCCTGAAGCCCATGGCCTGCATCATCTCGGCCATGATGGCCAGGGAGTCGCTGACCGTGCGGTCGGCGTCGAAGAAGGGCTCCTTGTCCTCCTGCATGTCCCGGTTGTAGGCCAGGGGCAGGCCCTTCATGATGGTCATGAGCGTGAAGAGCGCCCCGTACACGCGCCCCGTCTTGCCGCGCATCAGCTCGGCCACGTCGGGGTTCTTCTTCTGGGGCATGATGGAGCTGCCCGTGGCGTAGGCGTCGGGCAGGGCCACATAGCCGAAATTGGGATTGGCCCAGAGGATCAGCTCCTCGCAGAGGCGCGAGAGGTGCATCATCATCGTGGTGCCCACGAAAAGGGCCTCCAGGGCGAAGTCGCGGTCCGAGACGGCGTCCAGGCTGTTCCGGAAGGTCCCGTTCAGCTGCAGCTCGTCGGCCACGGAGGCCGGGTCCAGCGGGAAGGTGGTGCCCGCCAGGGCCGCCGCGCCCAGGGGCGACACGGCCGCGCGCTTCAGGGCGTCCCGGCAGCGCTCGTGATCGCGCCGGAACATCCAGGCGTAGGCCAGCAGATGATGCCCCAGGCTCACGGGCTGGGCGGGCTGGAGGTGCGTGGTCCCGGGCAGCAGGGTCTCGGCGTGCTCGCCCGCGCGGTCGGCCAGCACCTTCACCAGGGCGGCCAGCAGCTCGCTCCACACCTCCAGGCGCGCGCTCACGTAGAGGCGGAAGTCCAGGCAGACCTGGTCGTTGCGCGAGCGGCCGGTGTGCAGCTTCTTGCCGGGCTCGCCGATCAGCTCGGTGAGCCGGGCCTCGATGTTCATGTGCACGTCCTCCAGGCTCTCCTTCCACTGGAACGTGCCCGCGTGGATTTCGCCCAGCACCAGGTCCAGCCCGGCCACGATCTTCCTGGCGTCCTCCTGGCCGATGACGCCCTGGCGGGCCAGCATGCGCGCGTGGGCCTTGGACCCGGCGATGTCCTGGGCGTAGAGGGCCTTGTCGTAGCGCACGGAGCCCGTGTAGCGCTCGACGATCTTGGAGGTGGGCTCGGCAAAGCGGCCGCCCCAGGGCTTGGACGAAGTGGACATGTGGGCCTCCGTGGGCCTTGGCGTTGTTCGTAAAGAAAAGGGCGGCAAGGCCGCCCGGGTACTCGTTCGATTCCCGAAGACGGGAGCACAGGCAGCCGCGTGCGGACTCAAACCCGCGTGAAGACCATCTCCCGCTTGAGCGTCTTGTGCACGGGGCAGGCCGAGATGGCTTTGAGCAGGCGCTCGCGCTGCTCGGGCGTGATGTCGCCCTGGTAGTCAACGGAATACTCGAAAACGGCCTTGGCCGGGTCGTCGCGCTTGAGCGTGACCGTGGCCTTCACCCCCTCCAGGGGGATGCCGTGTTTTTTCGCATACATCCGGCTGATGATCACGATGCAGTTGGCCAGGGCGGCCTCCAGCAGATCGTGGGGGGAGAAGCCCGCGGCCGCGCCGCCGTGTTCCGGGGTGGTGTCGGAGAGGGCCTCGCGCGTGCCGTCGCTGAAGCGCGCGAGGTAGTCCTGGTCCAGGCTCTGGCTGACGATCATGCTTCCTCCTTGGGCAGCGTCCCGGCGAAGCAACCGCCGGGGTCCGGGGGGAGGCTCTCCCCCCGGCGGGTGCAGGGCAGCGCCCTGCCGGGGGTGCGGGGGCAGCGCCCC
>NZ_JBZVFJ010000203.1:0-4697 GCF_058402725.1 Fundidesulfovibrio sp.
CCAGCTTCGAGGAGCGCGACGCCCACCCCAGCGCCGTGGAGGCCCTGCTGGGCGCGCTGGGCGCCTGCCTAGCCACGGGCTACGCCACCCTCTGCTCCCGGGAGGGCCTGGCCCTGGACGACGTGGAGGTGACCGTGAAAGGCACGCTGCACAACGTGCTGGCCCACCTGGGCCTGGAAGAGGGCGACCCCTCCTTCGCCGCCATCGAGGCGCGCTGCTTCGCCTCCACCCTGGACGACGAGGACAAGGCGCGGGAACTCTGGCGCGTCGCCGTGGCCCGCTCGCCCCTGGCCGCCACCCTGGCCCGGGCCGTGGACCTCAAGACATCCTTCACCGCGTCATGACGGCCTTCACCACCACCCAGGTGGGCAGCTGGCCCCGCTCGAAACGCATGCTGCGCGCCCTGCGCGACCGCCGCCTGGGCGAGATCGACCGCAAGGCCTTCGACGCCGCAGCCGACGAGGAGGTGCGCCGCACCGTGCGCATCCAGGAGGACGCCGGGCTCGACGTGCTCGTGGACGGGGAGCACCGCCGCGACAACTTCTACAGCTTCGTGGCCGAGAAGCTCGAGGGCGTGCGCCTGATGTCCCTGGCCGAGATGCTCGACGAAATGGAGGACAAGTCCGGCTTCGAGGAGATGCTCACCACCCTGGACGTGCCCGCCTCGGCCATCCGCAACCCCACCTGCACCGGCCGCCTGGCCCGGCGCGAACCCCTGGCGGCGGGCGACCTGGACTTCCTGAGAACCCTCACGGACCGGCCCGTGAAGATCACCCTGCCCGGACCGTACCTGCTCACGCGCTCCATGTGGGTGAGCGCCTACACGAAGAAGGCCTACGCCAGCCAGCAGGAGATGGGGCGCGACGTGGTGCGCCTGCTGCGCGAGGAACTGGAGGATCTGGCCGCCCGGGGCTGCGAGTTCGTGCAGTTCGACGAACCCGTGCTCACCGAGGCGGTGATGAGCGGGGAGTGCGGCCGCCGAACGTTCATGTGAGCGACGCTCGCCACCCGCCGGGACGTGGGTGAAGAACTCGACTACGCGGCGCAACTCGTCAACGAGGTCATCGAGGGCGTGCAGGGCAGGCCCGGCGCGCCGCGCATCGGCCTGCACATCTGCCGGGGCAACTGGTCCACCCGGGAGGAGGTGCTCCTCACGGGGGACTACCGTCCGCTCCTGCCGGCGCTGGAAAAGATGCGCGTGGACCAGTACGTGCTGGAATTCGCCACCCCCCGCGCCGGGGAGATCGAGGTGGTGGGCCGGGCGCTCTCGGGCGCGAACCCCGGCGGCGGGGCTCCCCGGGAATTGGGCCTGGGCGTGGTGAATCCGCGCACCGTGGAGGTGGAGACGCCCGAGGCCATCGCGGCCCGGGCCGAGGAGGCCCTGCGCTACTACCGGCCGGAACAGCTCTTCCTGAACACCGACTGCGGCTTCGGCTGCTTCGCCAACCGCTGCGTGAACGTGGAGGAGGTCGCCTCGGCCAAGATCGCCAGCATCGCCCGCGCCGCGCGGCTCCTGCGCGAGCGCCACGACTGAACACCAGCCCTCCGCATGGCGCAACGCAAACGCCCCTCTTCCGGCAGGCGGCAAGAGGGGCGCGTGGGCCGGGCTCCCAGGGGAGCTTCCGGCCCTGCAGGACGAGTGGGAGCTCGTTGGCCGGATTTAGTTGGCCGGAGGAGTGGTCTTCTTCTTGGAGGACTTCTTCTTGGCCATCTGTTCGATGTACGAGCCCTGCTTGTCGGTGGAGCTCTTGCCCTCGAAGGCGAAGGCGGCGGAGGCGAACACCAGGCAGGCGGCCACGGCGAGGAGAACGGCTTTCTTCATTGCATGATCCTCATTGGGTTGGGGTTGTTCAGTTGACGCCCTGCATCACGCGGCGCACCACAGTGGAGTTGCAGTGCACTGCGCCCTGCGACGCGTGGGCGTATCGCTACGCGCCCCATGATTGCCGCTGCCTTTCCACGCCATTACAGAAGTGAAAGGCCCTCCGCCCCGGCCCCGTTGACACGTCCACCTGAGGGGTCTATCTCCAGTTGCATGCGCATCCTTCTCGTGGAAGACGACGCCAAGATCGCCGCCTTCATCGCCCAGGGCCTCAAGCAGAACGGCTTCGCGGTGGACCACAGCCCCGACGGCCGCGACGGCCTGCACATGGCGCTCACGGAATCCTACTCCGCCGCCGTGGTGGACCTCATGCTCCCGGGCCTCGACGGCCTGCGCCTGATCGAAGAGATGCGCGCCAGCCGCGTGAACACCCCCGTGATCATCCTCTCGGCCAAGCACACCGTGGACGACCGCGTGCGCGGCCTCCAGGCCGGCGGCGACGACTACCTGCCCAAGCCCTTCTCCTTCGCGGAGCTTCTGGCAAGGCTCCAGGCCCTCATCCGGCGCTCCACCAGCACGGCCGAAACCACGCAGCTCTGCGTGGGCCCCATCGCCATGAACCTGCTCACCCGCGAGGTCACGCGCGACCAGGCCCCGCTCACGCTCCAGCCGCGGGAGTTCTCCCTGCTGGAATTCTTCATGCGCAACCCGGGCAAGGTGCTCTCCAAGACCATGATCATGGAGCACGTCTGGAACTACAACTTCGACCCCCAGACCAACGTTGTGGACGTGCTGGTCTGCCGCCTGCGCAACAAGATCGACAAGGGCTTCGAGCCCAAGATGCTCTCCACCCTGAGGGGGGTGGGCTATGTTCTCAAGCCTCCCCGGCCGGATCAGGCGTAGCACCGTCTTTCGCCTCACGGCCAGCTACGCCTTCCTCTACATCGCCAGCTCCCTCGTGCTCTTCGTGATCGCCTACGTGCTGCTCACGCAGGTGGTGCGCTCGCAGGACCAGAAGAACCTCTCGGACAAGCTCAACGAATACGCCTACATCGAGCGCACCAAAGGCCTTGGCGCGCTCATCGAGTTCATCCGGCGCGACACTGCGGAGTACGAGGAGCCCGACTACTTCGTGCGCATCCTCGGCCCGGCGGGCGCGGAACTCTTCACGGTGGCCCCCAGCGGCTGGGAGCTGCCCCCGCGCGCCGAACTGGACGCCCAGGCCCGCGACGGGGCCCAGTGGTGGCTGTGGGGCTCGCAGAAGGCCGGGGGCGGGGTCTACGAGTTCAGCGCCCGGCGCATGTCCGGGGGCGCGCTGGTGATCGTGGGCAGCGACGCCAGGCAGCGCGAGCACCTGCTTTCCGAGTTCCAGGTGATCTTCCTGTTCATCACGGGCACGGTGGTGGTGCTGGGCCTGGGCGTGGGCGTGGTGCTGGCCCGGCGCACCCTGGCCCCCCTGCGCGACCTCATCGCCGCCGTGAACTCCATCGGCCGGGGCAGCATGGACGCCCGCGTGCCCACCCGGGGCGCAGACGACGAGCTCGACGAGCTGGCGAGCCTCTTCAACTCCATGCTGGAGCGCATCTCCACCCTCATCCAGGGCATGCGCGACACCCTGGACAACGTGGCCCACGACCTGCGCACCCCCCTCACCCGGGCCAAGGCCGTGGTGGAGGTCGCCCTTCAGGGCAACCACTCCCGGGAGGAGCTGCGCGAGGCCCTCATGGACATCGCCGAGGAGAACGAGCGCATCCGCGCCACGCTCACCACGCTCATGGACATCTCCGAAGCCGAGACTGGGGCCATGCGCCTGGACATCGCGCGCGTGGACCTGGCCGAACTGGTGGAGGAGGCCGTGGAACTCTACGAGGACGTGGCCCAGGAGAGCGCCGTGGAACTGGCCCTGGAGCTGGAGGGAGACCTGCACGCCCGGGCCGACGCCGGGCGCGTGCGCCAGGTGCTGGCAAACCTCCTGGACAACGCCCTCAAGTACTCCGACGTGGGGGGACGGGTGACGGTGCGTGGAAGGCGCGAGCAGGGGCTGGTGCTCGTCACGGTGAGCGACCGGGGCGTGGGCATCGCCCCCGAGGACATGCCGCGCATCTTCGAGAGGCTCTACCGGGGGGACAAGAGCCGCTCGCGCCGGGGACTGGGCCTGGGTCTCTCGCTGGTGCGCGCGGTGCTCGCGGCCCACGGCGGGGCCATCGCCGTGGAGAGCGAGCCGGGCAAGGGCAGCACGTTCACCTTCAGCCTGCCGGGGGCCTGACCCCGGCCCCCGGCCAGCCTGTTGAGAAAGTCGATTCTTGCAGCCTGTTCAAAAACCTCGCGGGCAAGGCGCAGGGGAAAAGCCAAGCCCGAAGCGAATTTCTCATACGCGAGGGTTTGGCTTTTTCCCTGCAACGCAGCCAGCGAGGATTTTTCAACAGGCTGCTACATGGCCTGCTTGGGCCAGTACTCGCTGCGGTCGCGGAAGACCCTCTCCAGCTTGGCGTATTCCTTGCGGTCTTCCTCTGTGCGGATGCGCTCCCTGGCCTTTTCCATCTGCATGCGGGTCTGGCGGGGGTCGTTGGCGTAGACGGCGGCGTAGGCCAGGTTCAGGTGGGCCTGGAAGAGGTCGCCCACTTCGCCGTAGATGCGCGCCATCTGCTGGCGCACCTCGGGGGAGTCCGGGGCGTAGGCCACCACGCGGCGCATGAGCTGCATGGCCTCCACGCGCTTGCCCTCCTGGGCCTGGAACAGGGCGTAGCCCTCCACGGCCACCATGTCGCGCGGGTTTTGCTCCACGGCCCGCTTGAGCAGGCTCCCGGCGCGCTGGAAGTCGCGCAGGCGCAGGTAGAAGCGCCCGGCCTCGCGCAGCCAGAGGGAGTCGTCTCCG
>NZ_JBZVFJ010000204.1:0-4664 GCF_058402725.1 Fundidesulfovibrio sp.
TGCGCCGCCGAGGGGGATCAGGCACGCGCCTCAGCGTATTACGCAGGGGTCTCATACAAAGGTTAATTCGTCGGCAAGGAGTAGTGGGGGGGCAGCGCAGACTTCTCCTGCCTCACCTCCCCAATTCCCTCTCGATGCTCGCTGCCTGTTCCGTCTTGCCCAGGGCCTTGAAGCAGGCCGCTAGGCCCCGGTAGAGGGCCGCGTGTGGCGGGGTCAGGGCCGTTCCAGGCACGTTACCCCTTGTCCGCCGGGGCAATCTGGAGCATAGAGGGCTGATGAACACCCTTCGCGCCCTGCTCCTCGCGTCCTTGCTGCTCTGCGCCCTTCCCGCCTCGGCCCAGGTGACCACCCTGGCCCAGCAGGAGGCCATCTGGGACCAGCTGCTCCAGACCACCGGGACCGATCCGGTCAGGATCGCCTCCAGGGCCCTGGACTTCGTGCCCCGCTACGGCAACTGGTGCGGCACGCAGGCCACGGCGGTCACGGCCGCGCCCATCGACTGCGTGGACCAGGCCTGCAAGGAGCACGACCTCTCCGTGGCCTATTCCTCCTCCAAGGCCACCCAGGCCCAGATCGTCCAGGCCGACCGGGCCTTCATCGGCGCGTTGACCTTCTCCCAGGCCGTCACGCCCTACGGCGAGCTCTACCGCACCCTGGCCGTGGACCTCTTCGAATGGAAGACCACCTTCGAGCAGGCCAACAACGTGAGCCTCGTGGTCAACTGCACGGACTGCCAAAAGCTCCCGTAACCGGACTTTCGCTTGCCAGGGGGGCATCGGGGCCTTATGGAGGGGGGCCACAAAATCCGGGGGACCCCTGCAATGAACCAGAGCTACAACGAACAAATTCGCAATATCGCCATCATCGCCCACGTCGACCACGGCAAGACCACCCTGGTGGACGCCATGTTCCGCCAGAGCGGAACCTTTCGCGAAAACCAGGAAATGGACGACCGCGTCATGGACTCCATGGACCTGGAGCGCGAGCGCGGCATCACCATCGCCGCCAAGAACTGCGCCGTGTCCTGGAAGGGCGTGAAGATCAACATCATCGACACCCCCGGCCACGCCGACTTCGGCGGCGAAGTGGAGCGCTCCCTGGTGATGGCCGACGGCGCCATCCTCCTGGTGGACTCCTCCGAGGGGCCGCTGCCCCAGACCCGCTTCGTGCTCAAAAAGGCACTGGAGCGCGGCCTGACCATCATGGTGGTGGTCAACAAGATCGACCGCAAGGACGCCCGCCCCAACGAGGTGCTCGACGAGATCTACGACCTCTTCATCGACCTCGACGCCAACGAGGACCAGCTGGATTTCCCCGTGCTCTACGCCATCGGCCGCGAGGGAATGGCCAAGCTGACCCTCGACGGCGAGGGCACGGACCTGACGCCCCTCTTCGACGCCATCCTGGAGCACATCCCGGCCCCGCGTTTCGACCCCGAAGCGCCCTTCCAGATGCTCGTGGCCGACCTGGGCTATTCCGACTTCCTGGGCCGCCTGGCCGTGGGCCGCGTCATGAACGGCCAGGCCCACACCAACGAGACCCTGGTCTGCCTGGGCGAGGGCGGCGAGGTGAAGCAGCTGCGCGTCACCCGCCTGCAGACCTACAAGGGCCCGAGCCTCGTGGACGCCCAGGACGCCATGCCCGGCGACACCATCGTGCTCTCGGGCATCGAGAACGTGAAGATCGGCGACACCATCTGCACCCTCCAGGCCCAGAAGGCCCTGCCGCGCATCACCGTGGACGAGCCCACCGTGTCCATGAGGTTCGCCATCAACACCTCGCCCCTGGTGGGCCGCGAGGGCAAGGTGGTGCAGTCGCGCAAGATCCTGGAGCGCCTGGAGCGCGAGACCCTCTCCAACGTGGCCGTGAAGGTGGAGCAGAGCGATGACCGCGACAGCTTCATCGTCAAGGGCCGTGGCGAGTTCCAGATGGCCATCCTCATCGAGACCATGCGCCGCGAGGGCTTCGAACTTTCCGTGGGACGCCCCGAGGTGATCTACAAGGAGAAGGCCGGCAAGCGCCTGGAGCCCATCGAGCGCGTCTTCGTGGACTGCGACGAGACCTTCCTGGGCGTGGTGACCGAGAAGCTCTCCATCCGCAAGGGCCGCATGGTGAACCTGGTGAACCACGGCAAGGGCCGCGTGCGCATGGAGTTCTCCGTGCCTTCGCGGGGGCTCATCGGCTACCGCGACGAGTTCCTCACCGACACCAAGGGCACGGGCATCATGAACTCTTACCTGGAGGGCTACGAGCCCTACCGGGGCGACTTCCCCACGCGCTTCACCGGCTCCCTGGTGGCAGACCGCCAGGGCAACGCCGTGGGCTACGGCCTGTTCCACCTGGAGCCGCGCGGCGAGCTCTTCGTGGCCCCCGGCGATCCGGTCTACGAGGGCATGATCATCGGAGAGCACAACCGCGACAACGACCTGGACGTGAACCCCACCAAGGAAAAGAAGCTCACCAACATGCGCGCCTCGGGCAAGGACGAGAACATCATCCTCACCCCCGTGCGGCCCATGACCCTGGAGCGCGCCATCCACTTCGTGCGCGAGGACGAGATGGTGGAGGTGACGCCCCAGTCCATCCGCCTGCGCAAGGCCGAGCTTTCGGCCACCAAGCGCCACATGCTGCACGGGCAGAAGAAGCGCGAGAAGGCCTAGACGCCGGGCCGCGAGGCGGCATACGGAAGAAAGCGGACGGCCCGCGCCCCCATGGGGGCGCGGGCCGTTTTTGCGTCTGGAGGCGCTTGCCGGGAGTTAGTAACTGGTCGTCTTCAGCGGGTTGAATTTCTGGATGCACTTGCGGATGTCCGCCAGAACGGCCGGGGCCAGGGGCGCGTATGACCTGGGGAGCGCCTTGGCGAGGTTGGCCAGGACGCGGGCTTCCGGTTCTCCGGCCATGAGCTCTCCGTGCGCCGTCTCCATTGCCCAGGTGATCCTTGGCCTACCCTTTGGGGGCTTCGCCTTTTCAGCGAGGAGTTTGCGGTACTGCTTGGAGAGTTCCCCTATCCTGTCCACGCGCCAGCCCTCCTGGTCCAGCACCAGATGGCGGATGAAGATCGGCGATTCGGCGCGGGAGAGCATGAAGCCATCGTCTCCCTGGGAGACGCGGTAGTATGTCAGCCCGTCGTCGACCACGGTGATCGGGCCCCGTGTGTTGGCGTCGATGATCAGGGGTTCGCCGGAGTCGCCGAGCTCCAGTTCGGTGATCTGGAGCTTCCCGGGGCTCTTGGTGATCCAGTACTGCGAGAAGCAGCAGTGCGCTCCGCCGCTGAAATGATCGATGACCAGGGTCGTCATCCCGGGCGCGGGGAAGTCCTTGTTCACGGAAGCGCCGAGGATGCTGAGCTTGCTGTTCGTGACTTCGAGGACCGTCTGCCCCTTGTATTCGACTGTGAAGGAATACGGCGTATGGTCGTCCTTGTCCTCCTTCTCCTTGACGAGCACGTCAAAGAACCGGATGGACGATGTCCCAACTTCAATGTCCTTGGACCCGCTGAAGCTGTCCAGCGGAGCGCCTTGCGCAAGGGAGACGGCGAGCGCCGCCTGGAGGATCGCGAAAAGGAGGAGTGCGCGAACGGATTGCATGGCCAGCCGTAACGAAGGGTTTCTCATGGCGTCGAATTCCTGTTGGCGTTGTGTGCTTTCGGAGTGCGCCGCAGGAAATTTACGGCCTAGCATATGCTCCACGCTACGATCCTGATGATTTGTAAGGTGAGGCGAATGCGCATGTCTAGCCCTGATTGATGGAATCGCTTGCAGCCGTGTTGGTCAACGGCGCGCATTCGGACGACATTCCGCAGACGGTGCGGGCGGCTAGGACGTAGTGGGTTTCGAACCGGGGGTCGATCGTCCTCGCCTGCATCAGGGCAGCCGACGGCGATTGATCCAGGCAGCCCCGCTGGAGACGTCATGCACGCCGGGTCGTCTCAGCCAGCTCATGGGGTGCGCTCCAGGGGCAGCTTCACGGTGAAGATCGTGCCGATGCCGGGCTCGGAGTCCACGGTGATCTCGCCGCCGTGCTGGCGGGTGACGATGAAGAAGGAGACCGAGAGGCCGAGCCCCGTGCCCACGCCCGGGTCCTTGGTGGTGTAGAAGGGCTCGAACACGCGGCGGCGCACGTCCTCGGGCATGCCGGGTCCGTTGTCCGCGATGTCCACGCGCACCATGCCGTCCTCGGCCCGGGCGCTCACCTCGATGCGCGGGGGGCGCTCCTTGCGCGTCTGCTGCAGGGCCTGGGCCGCGTTGCGCAGGATGTTCATGAACACCTGCTGCACCTGGGTGGCGTGGCAGGGCACGGGGGGCAGGCCCGGCGCGTAGCTCCTCACGACCTCGATGCGCCGGAAATCGTAGTTCTTTTTCAGGTCGTAGTCCGTGCCGCAGAGTTCCACGGCCTTGTCCAGCAGCTGGGACAGGTCTTCCGGCGTCCTGCCCGAGTCTCCCTTGCGGCTGAACTCCAGCATGCTCGTCACGATGCCCGCCGCGCGCATGGCCGAGGCCCGCACCTCGGCCAGGAAGTGGGGCACCTCGCGCTTTTCCAGGTAGGCCCCCAGGGCCTCGAAGCTCACGCCCGCCTCTCGGGCGGCGTCGAGGTTGGCCTGGGAGCAGACGCAGAGCCTGCGCTGCACCACCTGGGCCGCCTGAAGGATGCCCCCCAGGGGGTTG
>NZ_JBZVFJ010000205.1:0-4652 GCF_058402725.1 Fundidesulfovibrio sp.
CCGTCACGGACAGGGTGACGACCGCCACCGCCAGGGCGCGGGTCACGCCGCGTCGCGCCATGCATCCCTCCTCGGGGAAAACGGGCCGCAGAGCCGCGAGGGGGCCGATCCTGCCGGTCTAGAGCCCCCTCACCTGCACCCGGAGCTTTCCGAAATCGTCCTCCGCCTCGATCTGGGGTGAAGTCGCACCTTCTTCCACGGCGTCGGCCAGGCACTGTTCGGCCAGCCACGCGCCGTGGGCCTCCAGGGCCTCGCGCCAGACGCCCTCGGCGTCCACGCGCAGTTCGATGCGCTGGTCGTAGGCCAGGGCGAGCTTCTTGCGCTGGTCCTGGACCAGGCGGTTGAGGGTCCGGGCCGCGCCCTCGCGACGGAGCTCCGGCGAGATGGCCAGCTCCAGGCCCACCACCAGGGTCTTGTCGGCGGCCACGCCCACCTGCTGCTGGTCCAGGGCCTGCCAGGCCACGGTGAAGTCGCCCGGCTCCACGCGGGTTCCGGCGGCAGTGAGCGCGCCGTCCTCGCCCACCTCGTAGTCGCCCGCCTTCACGGCGGCCAGGGTGGGGCCGAACGCGCCCTTGAGCAGGGGGCCGAGCTTCTTGGCGTCCAGCTGGGCCACGCGCGCGGCGAAGGCCTGGGGCGTTTCGGGGTAGTCCACGGCCTTCACGTTCACCTGCTCCTCGATGAGGCTCCGGTAGGGCTCCACCAGGGACTGCTCCACGCCCGTGACCATGATCCTGGCCAGCGGCTGGCGCAGGTTGATGCGCGCCTTCTCGCGGATGCTGCGGCCGCACTCGATGACGCGGCGCACGGTGTCGATCTCGGCGGTTAGGCGCGCGTCCTCGCGGGCGGGCACGGCCGTGGGCCAGTCGGCCAGGTGCACGGATTCGCCGGTCAGGTGGCGGTGCACGGCGTCCATGGCGAAGGGGATGAAGGGGGCCAGGATGCGCGAGGCCTCCAGCAGGCAGGTGTAGAGCGTGTCGAAGGCCTGGCGGGAGTCCTCGGTGACGGTGTCGGTCCAGAAGCGGGGGCGGTTCAGGCGCACGTACCAGCCCGAGAGGGTCTCGATGAATTCCAGGATGGCCTGGTAGCACCTGGGCAGGTCGTAGGCCTCGATGCTGGCCGACACGTTCTGGCGCAGGCGCTCCAGCTCCGCCAGGATGTGGCGGTCGGCCAGCTCCGCGGCCGTGTCCACGCGCCGGGGCTCGTAGCCCTTGGCCAGGGCCGCGTAGGACGTGAAGAAGTGGAACACGTTCCAGAAGGGGATCAGGTAGCGGCGCACGGCCTCTTCCACGTCGCGCTCGGAGAAGCGGATGTCCAGGCCGCGCACCACGGGGGAGCCCAGCAGATAGATGCGCAGGGCGTCGGAGCCGTGGCGGTTCACCACCTCCATGGGGTCGGGGAAGTTCTTCAGGCGCTTGGACATCTTGCGCCCGTCCTCGGCCAGCACCACGCCGTGGCAGATGCAGTTGAGGAACGGCGACTGCTCCTTGATGAGCGCCCCCTCCACCATGAGCGTGTAGAACCAGCCCCGGGTCTGGGCGATGTACTCCACGATGAAGCTGGCCGGGTAGTTGGCGTCGAACCACTCCTTGTTCTCGAAGGGGTAGTGGGCCTGGCCGTAGGGCATGGCCCCGGACTCGAACCAGCAGTCGAACACCTCGGGCACGCGCTGCATGGTCCCGGCGCAGCCGGGGGCCTGGCAGGCCCAGTGCAGCTCGTCGCAGAAGGGGCGGTGCAGGTCGGTGACCTCGCGCCCGGCCTTGGCTTCCAGTTCGGCCAGGGAGCCGGGCACGTCCATGGCCTGGCAGCGCGAGCACTTCCACACCGGGATGGGCGTGCCCCAGAAGCGGTTGCGCGAGACGGACCAGTCGCGGGCGTCGGCCAGCCAGTTCTTGAAGCGGCCCGTGCCGATGTGGGCGGGCACCCAGTTGACGGGCTCGTTGCTGGCCAGGAGCTTGGGGCGGTTCTCGGCCACCTTCACGTACCAGCTGGAGATGGCCCGGTAGATGAGCGGCTGGTCGCAGCGCCAGCAGTGGGGGTACTTGTGGCGGTAGTTCTCCTGGGCGAAGAGGAGCGCGCGCTCGCGCAGGTTGCGGGCGATGTGCCTGTTGGCCTCGAAGACGGTCATGCCGGTCCAGTCGGGCGCGGCCTCGGTGAATTTGCCCTGGTGGTCCACGGGGTCGAAGAGCTCGATGCCGTTGGCGGTGCACAGGGCGTAGTCGTCTTCACCAAAGGCCGGGGCCATGTGCACGATGCCCGTGCCCATGGAGGTGTCCACGAAGGAGCCTTCCAGGACCACGTGGTTTCGGGGCGAGACGGCGTAGGGGAAGAGCGGCTCGTAGGCGCGGCCCGCCAGTTCCGCGCCCTTGGCCTCGGCCACGATCCTGGGCTCGGCGGGCAGGAACTTCTGGTAGGACTCCATGCGGGCCTTGGCGATCCAGACCAGATCGTCCGGGGCGATCTCCACCAGGGCGTAGTCGATGTCCGGGCCAACGGCCAGGGCCAGGTTGGAGGGCAGGGTCCAGGGGGTGGTGGTCCAGGCCAGGAAGGAGCGCGCGGGGTCGGCCTTTTCGCGGAAGCGCACGGTGATGGCCATGTCGTCGCGTTCGCGGAAGGAGTCGTCCAGGCCGGTCTCGAAGTTGGAGAGCGGCGTCATGCAGCGGTTGCAGTAGGCCACCACGCGGGGGCTCTCGTAGACCAGACCCTTGGCGTGGAGCTGGGAGAAGATCCAGAGCACGCTCTCCATGAAGGTGAGGTCCATGGTCTTGTACTGGCGGGCGAAGTCCACCCAGCGGCCGATGCGGTTCACGGCCTTTTCCCATTCGCCCGCGTAGCCCAGCACGATGTCGCGGCACTTCTGGTTGAACTTGTCGATGCCGTATTCCTGGATTTCGGCCTTGCCGGAGATGGCCAGCTTCTTTTCCACCTCGTACTCGATGGGCAGGCCGTGGCAGTCCCAGCCCCAGGTGCGGTCCACGAAGCGGCCCAGCATGGTGAAATAACGGGGCACCGTGTCCTTCACGTAGGAGGTGAGGATGTGGCCGTAGTGGGGCAGGCCCGTGGCGAAGGGGGGGCCGTCGTAGAAGACGTAGGGCTTGCCGTTCTTGGTCTTTTCCAGGGATTTCCAGAAGGTGCGCTCTTCGTTCCAGGCGGAGAGGACTTCCTCCTCCAGCTTGGGGAACGAAACGGACGACGGGGCTGGTTTCACGGGCTGCTCCAGATGGCGGAATGGAAGGGGAGGACTTTTGATGAAATCGCCCGTCAAGTCAAGAATGGCGCGCAGCGGCGGGCCTAAAGAAACGCCGCGCAAGTCCGATAAGACCTGTGAAGAAACCGGTAGTGGCAGGGTTTCATCCAGGGAGGGGTGAGCCATGAACATCCAGAACATCGAAACGCCCAAGGAAGCGGCGCACCACGTGGACGCGGAAAAGGCCGTGCAGGCCTTGAAGGTCCGCGAGGAAACCGTCCGCCAGACCGAGGAATCCCCCCGCGAGGGCCAGGGGCAGGACCAGCACGCGCAAGAGCGCGACCCCGCCCGCGACCTCGCCGAACGTGAAAAGCTGCTCGCCCAGACCCAGGACTACTTCCACCAGCGCGGCGTGGATCTGCACTTCAAGGTGCTCGACGAAACGGGACAGCTCCAGGTGGAGATGAAAGAAGCTGGCAGCACGCGGGTGATCCGCAAGATCCCCCAGGACGAGATCGTCAAGCTCTCGGACAACCTCAAGCGCATGGCCAAGGGGTTCCTGGACAAGTCCGTCTGAGAAGGCCCGGGCCTCCCTTCCGGGAGGCCCGGACAGCTTGATGACAAACCCCGAAGCGGGGTTTGTGAGATACGCTTACGGGCGGCAAAGCCGCCCTGCTCCATGCTGCGCTCTGCGCAGGGCTGCTGAAAAAGCCGCAAAGCCGACTTTTTCAGCAGCCTCCCCGGGCCTCCCTTCCGGGAGGCCCGGAGCTTGCTTGGCGGCCGGGCTTCCAGTATGCCCAGCCCATGACGAAGACCACCCGCATCCGCAGCCCCCGGCTGGCCCGGGCCGCCGCACTCGTGCTCGCCCTGGCCGTGGGGCTCTGCTCCCTGACCGTCCCGGCGTCCGCGCAGGACGCCCCGGCCGCCAAGAAACAGTCCAAGAGCCAGGAGGCCCAGCCCAAGAAGAAGTCCTCCGGCGACGCCAAGGCCAAGGCCAAGGGGGACTCCCAGTCCAAGAAGAAGAAATCCTCCGGTGGGGCCAAAACAGGCGAACCCAAGCCCGGGAAGAAGGCCGCCGCCGTGCCCGAAGGCCCGGCCCCGGGGGCGGACACGTTTCGCGGCCTGGCCTGGGGCACGCCCCTGGCCGACGTGCCCAGCCTCTCCAAGCGCGAGGAGCAGGGCGGCCTGGCCTACCACGTGCGCCTGGGCGAGGACATGGAAGTGATGGGCGTGGCCATGCGCGAGATCGTCTACGTGTTCTGCAAGGGCAGGCTTGCCGGGGCGCTCACGCGCTACGACGGCGAGGTGAACCACCTGGTGCTCCTGGCGCGCATGCGCGAGACCTACGGCGGCCCCCTGGAGAGCCCCCCCAACTACAAGGGCGACCGCTCCTGGCGCTTCGATTCCGGGCAGACCTCCATGGTCATGGAGTATTCCCCCTCGGCGGGCACGGGCGCGGTGGGCTGGA
>NZ_JBZVFJ010000206.1:0-4618 GCF_058402725.1 Fundidesulfovibrio sp.
GGCAGCACGTTGGACCAGACCGTGCGCCAGAGCGAATCGCCCATGATGAGCGTGGTCAGGGGGCCGCCGCCGCGCAGGGAGACCCGGTAACCCGCCCCGCCCGAAGGAGCATAGGCCTGGAGGGCGAAGAGGGCCGCCGCCGCGCAGGCGGGGCAGAGGCGGTCGGGCGGGTGGTGGCGCTTGATGAAGAAATCGCCGTTGTGGCGCGCGGCGTTTTCGCCGGGCGTGTCCATGAGCAGGGCGGCCACGGGGGAGGGATCGCCCGCCTCGTCCTCGGTGAGGGTGAGGTCCTGGAGGAAACGGGGACGCTCCCCGAAGAGGTTGAAGTGGGGGGCGAGGGGCTTGAAGGCGGCGGCCAGGGCCTCGGGCGGGGGTGCGTCGCCGGGTTCCAGCTGCCTGCGCCAGAGTTTTCTGGTGGCCGGGGGCAGGGCCGTCTGCACCAGGCCCACCAGGAACTCCAGCAGCGCGCCTTTGAAGTCCGGCCGGGGGCTCTCGATCTCGAGGGGGAGATCGCCCACCTCCGTGAGCTGCCAGGGCGCGATGCGCTCGCGCTTCCCGCTGGCTCGTCGCACGGGAATCCAGGGCTCCGACAAGAGATTGAACTTGTCCATGGAGAATGTGCTCCTTGCGATAGGGATACATGGAGTACTATACGATAAGGCGTATGCGGGCAACCCCGGAAGCGATTAAGACGCTTCGGGGCTGCCCGTGTTCAGGCGGGTGATGTTACGATGAGCAGAACAATCAGGCCGAGTTCTTCCATGTCCAAAACAAGGAACAGGATACGTTTCTGTCTATAGCATGCCATAGAAGTCTCCCCCTTGCGGTTTGGCGCAGCAGGGTTGACTCGGCCAGGGGAAGCACCTAGATGAGGAGGTACCAGCTGCCCATTGGATACGTCCAATGGCCGAATCGCCCAGGTCTCGTGCGCTTTCGAGCCTGGGCGATTTTTTGATAGGCATGAAGTGGGGCCATGTCAAGATAAATCATCATGTAAACTTTTACAGCTATAACCTTCATTTCATAAAATCCCCACGCGAGTGGGGAACAAAACCCTCCAACATGTCAAATTAGCAGCCATAACTGGGTCATCCCCACTTTGCGAGGGGAACGCTGGCTGATGCCCGAGGCAGGACCGTGATTCGGAGCTTTCCGTGTAGGCGGGAGGTTTCGCTGGCACACGGGGCCGTGCAAACTCTCGCACATCAATTGATATTGCCTAACACACAGGCCGTTCTTGGTCAAGGCACTGTTATGCTAAGTTTTTTCTTTGAAACCCGAGCCCCCGTTGCGGGCAGTAGCGCACATTCTCCCAGCCGGGCAGGGCGCAGCGCCAGTCGTCCGAGCCCGCGGGTTCCAAGGGAACGAGCCGCGCCCAGCGGCCCTTGTCGGGCAGTTGCGCCTCCAGGGCGTCCAGGCGCTCCTTCCAGTCGCCGTCGGGATCGGGTAGCCCCCTGAGGCGCGAAGCCAGCACGGACACCTCGGACAGGGCGCAGGCCTTAGCGTCCAGGGCGTCGGAGCCCCACAGCCGCAGCGTCCCGCCCTCGGAGGCCGCGAGGCGCAGCGTCACGGAAGGCTGGCCAAGCCGGGTGGGCGTGAGCCTGTCGTCGCGCCAGCCACCATCGGCCGCCGCCGTGCCGTAGCCCTGGCTGAAATCCAGCATGCTTCCCTCTGCCAGGCTGAGTTCGGCCCTGGCCTTGCTCCATTGGACGGCGTCCTGGTCCGCGAGTGCTTCGGGTGTCTCGGGGTCATCCCCGGCATAGGCCCCCTCCACCAGTCGCCTCGCGTCGCCGGGCATCACGAGCCAGCCGGTGGACTCCAGCAGCCGCGCCGTGCGCCAGAGCACTCCGGACAAGGGGTAGACAAAAAGGCCCGCGCCCAGTTCCGTCTTGCCCCAGTCCGGCCCTGCGCCCGGCAGAGCCTGCGGCCCCACCACCAACACGGAAGGCGTTTCGAAGCCGACCGGACGCCAGTCCCGCTTATGGCGCTGACAGCGCCCGGCACGTTGGATGACCAACTCCATTGGCGCTAGCTCGGTGACGAGATGGTCGAAATCCAGATCAAGCGACTGCTCAACCACCTGGGTGGCCACAAGGATTTTGCCCTTGCGGACCTCGGGCGTGGAGCCCTTCCCGAACAAGGAGAGCACGCGCGCCTCGATGGCCTGGCGGTCGCGCAGGGCGAAGCGCGCATGGAAGAGGATGACGTCCTCGGGCGGGACGGATCGGGCGAGGGCGTCGAAAGCTTCGGTGGCCCGGTCCACAGTGTTGAGGACGAACGCCGCGCAGCCTCCCGCCTCGCGCACGGCCAGCAGGCGCGCCATGGCCTCCTCGCGGCTGGCGGCCATCTCCACCGCGACCTCCAGAGGCCGCGTGGAGGGCAGTTCATGTTCTTCCACGCCCTGGGCGTCCACGCGCGTGGCCAGGGGAAGCGGTCGGCCCGAGAGGACGGGCGGGGTGATTCCCGCGCCTTCGCAGAAGGCCGTAACCAACTGCTGCTTCACGGCCAGGGGAAGCGTGGCCGAAAGCAGGATCACGCTGCCGCCAAGACCCGCTTGGAAAGCGAGCAGATTCTCCAGCAGCCGCGTGGTGTAGGGCTCGTAGGCGTGCACCTCGTCGGCGATCAGCACGTTGCGCCCCAGGCCCAGCAGTCGCAGGCTCTGATGCCGCGAGGGCAGCACGGACAGGAGGGCCTGATCCAGTGTGCCCACGCCGCAGGGGGCAAGCAACGCCTTTTTGCGGTTGTCGGCCAGCCAGGCGGAGCAGAAGGCCCCGGAATCTGGGGACTCTTTGTCGTGTTGGTCGCCGTCGCTGGGGCGTCCGCGCTCGAGTCCGATGCTGCCCAGGAAGTCGTCGTGAAGACCGCGTGCGCCGTGGGCCAGCATGAGCGACGCGGGCCCGACGGGCGATTCCTCGAACAATGCCCGGTAGCTCTCGCTCAAGCGGGCGTACATGCCGTTGGCCGTGGCCATGGTGGGCAGGCCAACGTAGAGACCCCGGGCGTCGCCACGGGACATGATGCCGTGGGCGGCCAACAGAGCGGCCTCAGTTTTTCCCGAGCCGGTGACGTCCTCGAAGATGAGCAGGCACTGGCCGTGCGGCCGGGCGGCCTCACGCAGGGCGAACTCCTGCAGGGGGGTAGGGCATGCCTCCCCGGGCAGGTGCGGCAGCAGTAGGCTGAAATCGGCCGAAGCGCGCGGCCCGGGGCAAAGGATGCCGCTTCGCTCCACGGCGGCGCGAGCCGAGGCCAGGGCGTGGCGCTCCAGATACTCCTCCAGGGGCATCGGCTCCCGGACGAACGGGAAGCCCTCGCCGGAGGCCATCCAGTCGCAGAGAACGAGGAGGCCGGAAAAGAGCCAGGAGACGGGTCTGAACAGGGAGGCGTCCAGTTCGGCAAGTTGCACGAGGTCGACGGGGAACAGGCGCAGCCCCTCTTCGAGGAACGCCTGCGCGTCTTCGCGGACCAGGTGAGGCAAATCGCTGACGCTCGAACGCCCGCAGGGCCTGCCATGATGGCCGAAGGCGGCCGAGGCCAGCGGGGAGAGCACATCGAAGAGATCGTCGGGGAAGGCTTCCGCGGGTGTTCCCTTCAGGAGGCGGGAGACGGCTGTCTCGTAGAGTTCGAACCCCAGTGTCGTGTGGTGGGCCTCCTTGGAACGCCGGCCAGGATCGCCGCCCGCGTTCAGTACGATGTCACGGCGCATGTTCTGGAAGGCCGGGGCAACTTTGCCCAGGTCATGCAGGAAGGCGAAGAAGAGGAGCAGCTGTACAAGGCGTTGGCGATCGAATGAAGGTGCGAGACCATGCAGGTGGTCGAGGAGCCTGGCGTCGCGCTCAAGCAGCACCTGGAGGACTGCCGCCACGTCGGTGCAATGGTATACCAAGGGATGCCATTCGGCATCTCCACGGGAGGCCTTGCCCCAGAAGTGGAAAAGCTTGTTGTCAATGTTTGCCTGTTTATTCATGGCGATGACAAGCTTTATGATGTTGTGTTGCTATGGTATGTTATTTACAGTGTTGTATTGATTTGCGGCAATCGTTGCGTTGTCCATCTGCCGTGTTGCGTTCTAATAGCCATGGCGTGCGTGTTTGTTCGTGTTTGTCGTGATGAGATAGAAGTTTCGCCACTCGCCAAGGAAAATTTCGATTGAAATGCTTGAGCATGGCTTGGTCCTCCTCGGCTCTGGGTTATCCTCGGGAGTCGGCAGCTTGGCAAGTCCGTGCTGGGGAGGAATGGATCGAAAAGTGGGGAGAGGGTGGAGAGAGAATTGGCCCCCAACGCAAAAGGGTTCCGGCCTTTTGGACCGGAACCCTTGTGTTGCGTGGCTCCTCGGGGGTGACTCGAACACCCAACCTAGTGGTTAACAGCCACCCGCTCTGCCGATTGAGCTACCGAGGAACGCTGCCGCCTTGCGGCGGAAGGTCCATTTATGAAATGAGGCCCCCCGCGTCAACAATTTTTTTCGAGGCCTTGGGGCAGACGCCTGGCTTGCGCGTGGCCCTTCCAGGCCGGGCTCCGCTCGCACCGGCCTTTCGGCGCCGGGGGAGGCCCTCCGCGACCCCGCACAGCTCCCGAGAAGCGTCCGGCGGGCTCGCCGTGCCGCGTTTCTTGACGCTCC
>NZ_JBZVFJ010000207.1:0-4615 GCF_058402725.1 Fundidesulfovibrio sp.
AGCCCAACTCCATGAGCCGCTGCTGCAGCCCCCGGATGGTGTCGGAGCCGTACTTGGCCGTGAACTTGTCGAAGAGCTTCTGGGACATGGGGCCTTCGGTGAATCGCACCGAGGGCCTGGCGAAGGCGGCCTCCACCTGGTCGCGGGGCACGCCGTCGGCGACGAGCCGGGCCTTCACGGCGTCGAGGGTGGCCGCTGCCCGCACGGACGGGGCCGGAACGGCCAGAAGGCACAGGCAGGCCAGAAGCGAGGCGACGAGGCGGATGCGGACGGGGGTGTTCATGGGGGTCTCCGAAGGGGGTGTCAACCCTGGGCCAGGAAGGCGCGCAGGTCCAGGAGCGCCACGCGGCCGTCCTCGAAGGCGCAGGCCAGGTGCAGGCCCTGGGGGCTCCAGAGGGCGCAGGTGGCGGGGGCCAGGGGTTCCAGGTCCAAGGGATGGGCGGCCATGCGCTTGAGCTCCGCCAAAAGCAGCGTCCCGTCCGCGAAGCCGCAGGCCGCGAAGGGGATGCGGGGGTTGGCGTCCAGGGCGGTCATGCGCGCCTCGGGCTGCACGGCGAAGGCCACGGGCGAGGGATCGGGGGCGAAGCAGCCGGGCACGGGCCAGCCCAGCACGGCCTTGGTGCCCGTGTGCAGGAGAAGCCCCCCGTCGTGGGACCAGCTCAGGCTGCCGGGCCGGGCGGGCAGCCCCCCCAACTGGAAGACCTTGCGCGATTCCAAGTCAACCACGTGGATGGCGTTCTCCTGGTGCCCCAACGCCAGATACGATCCGTCGGGGGAGAAGGCCGGGGCGATGTTCATGCCCTGGAGGTCCAGGCGCGTGGGGGTCTGGGCCTCCTGGAGGTCCCACAGGGAGAAGCCCCCGGCGTGGGTGGCGGCCAGCACGCCACCGGCAGGGCTGACGCAGAGTCCCGAAACCGCTCCGGGGTGCGGCCCCAGGGTGGCCATGGAGCCCGCGTGCAGATCCAGCGCCAGGACGTTGCGTCCGGCGGCCACGGCAAGGATCTCGCCGTCGCGGGAGGCGGCCATGTGCTCCAGCCAGCAGCCGCTGACGAGGGCGATCTGTTCGGCCGCGCCCTTGGCGTCCACGTAGGCCAGCACGCCGTCGTCGCCGCCGGTGATCCACCCCCCGGCGGGGTGCGCCGCCACGCTCAGGCAGGAGCCCCGGTGCACGGGGAAATACTCCATGGTCCCCGAGGGCAGGGAGGCCACGCCCAGGCGGCCGTCGCCCAGGGCCACGGCCAGGGAGCCCGCGTCGGAGGAGAAGGCGACGCGTTCGGCGAAGGCCCCTGTCGACCACTGCCACAAGCCGGGGGAGAGGTTCTCGGGGGCGCTCATTGCTTCACCAGGCAGTCTTTGAAGGCGATCTCAAGGGCCAGGCGGTCAAGATCCTTGCCGATGAACACGGCCTTGCTCATGGGGCGTTCGCCCTCGCGCCAGGGCAGGCCGAAGCCCAGCTCCAGGAGCATGTGAACGCCCTGGAAGACCATGCGCTGGCGCTCGCCGGGCAGGTGCAGCACGCCCTTGCAGCGCATCACCCGCTGGCCGTGCTCGTTGAGGTAGCCGCCGATCCAGGCCTTGAAACGCTCGAAGTCCACGGGGCGGTCGCTGGTCAGCGACACGGAGCCCACATGGCCGTGGGAGTGCTCGTGCGCGCCCTCGTCCAGGAGGTCGGGTTCGATGTCCAGGAGCTTCGCGAGGTCGAAGGAGCCCCGGCCCAGCACCTTCTCCACGGGCACGTCGCAGCGCTCGGCCACGAGCACCTCGGCCCGGGGATTGAGCGAGCGCACGGCCCGAACGGCGGCCTCCAGGCCCTCTGCGTCCACCAGGTCGGCCTTGTTGACGATAACGAGGTCCGCGAAGACCACCTGCTCGCGGGCCTCGGGCTGGCTCTCCAGCTGGGCGTGGACGTGGCGGGCGTCCACCACGGTGGCCACGCTGTCCAGTGCGGCGCGCTCGCGGGTGTCGGCGTCCAGGAAAAAGGTCTGGATCACGGGGGCGGGGTCGGCCAGGCCGGTGGTCTCCACCAGGATGCCGTCCAGGCGGCCCTTGCGCCGCGTGAGACCGGCCACCATGCGGATGAGGTCGCCGCGCACGGTGCAGCAGACGCAGCCGTTGTTCATTTCGAAGATTTCCTCGTCCGAGGTGGCCACCAGGTCGTTGTCGATGCCGGCCTCGCCGAACTCGTTGACGATGACGGCGTAGCGCTTGCCGTGGGAACCCGTGAGCACGCGGTTGAGAAGGGTCGTCTTGCCGGCTCCGAGAAAGCCGGTGAGCACCGTGACGGGAATGGGAGGCATGGATTCTCCGGTTGGATTGCGGGATGCCAGGGAGCTACTGCCCGTGCCCGGCGCTGTCAACCGGGCCGGACGGCGCAGGATCGGGCGGGACCGGCAGCAGGCGCACCCGGGCGCGGTAGTAGGGCGCGCCGTTGCCCAGAGCGCCGGCCCCGGCAGGGATCAGGCGGTTCAGGCCGTGTCCGGCCGCGACCCAGCCGCCCCGGCGGCACAGGCACACGTCCGGGCGCTGGGCCGCGTCGAAGCGCACGCGCACCTTCACCCGCCCCAGTGCGCTCTCCATCCAGGCCGGTTCGCCGTCCGCCACGCCCTGGGAGCGCCCGGCGTCCGGGTGCACCCGGGCAACGGGCAGGGGATCGTGCTCCGCCGGGGTCAGCTCCGAACAGAGATGCTCCGGGCTGCCGGTGGTGAGGAGCACCAGGGGGCGGTCGTCCTGGGACTCGGGACTTTGAGCCAGGGCGTCCAGGAAGCGGAAGCGGCCGGAGTCCGTGGCGAAAGACCCCTCGCGCCAGGGGACCATGGGGGCGTCCGGGTCGCGCACGGGGCCGCGCCGGATGTCCTCCAGGGTGAAGCCCTTGTCCAGGAAGGGTCGGCAGATGATGGCCAGCCACTCGTCCAGGGGCTTCTGGTAGAGGTTCGCGAAAGGGAAGCGCGAGGCCAGGTCCTGGTAGATGTCGAACTGGGGGCGGCATTCGCCCCGGGGCTCGCAGGCCCTGTTCACCGGCCCCAGGTAGTTGTGGCCGTAGGAGGCCACCACGTCGTCCTCCTCGAGATACGTCGCGCAGGGGAGGAAGAGGTGGGCCAGCCGGGCCGTGTCGTCCAGGAAGTGGCCCAGGTACGCCGTGAACTCCAGGGACCGGAAGGCCCGGGCCACGGCCTCGGAGTCCGGGGCCATGCACGCGGGGTTGGCCGCGCTGACCACGGCCGCGCGCAGGCGCGGGTTCCGGCAGGACTCCATGGAGCGGGCCAGGTCCGGCAGGAGCACCGCGCGGCGCGGCGGGTGGAGGTGTTCGCCCCAGACGGACTGGTCGTAGGGTCCGTATTCCTCGAAGCCCTGGCTTACGCCGCCGCCGGGCGCGCCCACGTTGCCCGCCAGGGCCTGGAGGGCGTCGATGGCGCGCACGCCCAGATGGGCGTCCATATGGCGGTGCAGGCCCCAGCCCAGGAGCACGGCGGCCGGGCGCTCCCGGCAGAGGGCCTGGGCCAGGGCGCGCGCGTCCTCGGGGGGGACGCCAGCCAGCCGGGCGTGCTCCTCCACCGGCCGCGCGAAGGCCAGGGCGCGGAAGGCCTCGAAGCCCTCGGAGCGCACGCGCAGGAAGTCCTTGTCCTCCCAGCCCTGCTCCAGGGCGTGGCGGGCCGCCGCCAGGGCCAGGTGGAGGTCCGCGCCCGGTGCGGGGCGCACGTGGCGGTGGGCCAGCGCGAGGCTCTCGGTGGCGGCCGGGTCCACCAGCCAGACGGTTGCCCCTCCCTTGCGCGCCAGGGACAGGATGCGCGTCATGTTGAACTGGGTGGCCGCCGGGTTGCGGCCCCAGAGCACCAGGGTGCGGCTGTTCAGGTGGTCCAGGGGGTCGTGGGAGAGGCGCGCGCCGAAATCGAGCGACATGGCGGCGTAGGCCGTGCCGCTGCACAGCGAGCCCGCTAGCCCCGTGGCCCCGCCCAGGTGGGCGAAGAAGCGGCCGTTGAGGAGCTTGAGCGCCGTGCGCTCGCCGTAGCCCTGGTAGTGCAGGATGGACTCGGGGCCGCTCGAAGAAGCAGCCTCGCCCAGCCGGTCCGCCAGCTCGTCCAGGGCCTGGGTCCAGCTCACGCGCCGCCAGGAGGAGCCTTCGCGCCGCATGGGGCGGACAACACGCTCGGGGCTGTTCACGCGCGCCACGTAGGCGCGCATCTTGCGGCAGCGCCCGCCCCGGTTGAGGGGGTGCGCCGGGTTGCCCTCGATGGCCTGGAGCACGCCGTCCTTGGCCACGGCCACCAGGCCGCAACAGCTGGGACAATCGCGCGTGCAGGTGGTGACGGTGCGCGTGACGCTCATGGAGAACTCCTTGTGAAAAGGGGATAGCGCATCGCCCCCCGTGACGCCAGGGCTCGCCGGAGGCAAGGGCCGCCCGGCGTCCTGGAGCCACCTCTCCACGCGCGGCGGCCCGGCCCGCGCGGCCTTGACCGTGGGCCTCCTTCCCGGTAGCAGCCACCCCCATGCCCCTGACGCCCGAACGCTCCGAGCCCTCGGCCCTCGCCCAGGCCCTGCCCATCGTCATGGGCTACCTGCCCGTGGGCTTCGCCTACGGCGTGCTGGCCGTGAAGGCGGGCCTGGGCGTGGCCAACGC
>NZ_JBZVFJ010000208.1:0-4590 GCF_058402725.1 Fundidesulfovibrio sp.
CGGGAGCGCGAGAAGAAGAAGGCAGAGAAGCGTCAGGGCGCGGGGCACGGCCTAGTATCCGGCCATGGCGCGCAGCCTGCGGATGCGTTCCTCGGTGGGGGGATGGGTGGAGAAGAGCCCGGCCACGCCCCCGCCCGAGAGGGGGCTGACGATGAACATGTTCTCGGTGGCCGGGTTGGCCCCCTGCATGGGCACGGCGTGGGCGTAGTCGTCGAGCTTCTTGAGCGCCCCGGCCAGGGGCAGGGGGTTGCCCGCCAGCTGCGCGCCCGTGGCGTCGGCCAGGTACTCGCGCGAGCGGGAGATGGCCATCTGGATGAGCATGGCCGCGATGGGGGCCAGGATGGCCATGAGAATGGCCCCGAAGCCGCCCCCGCCGCCTTCCTCGTCGGAGCGGCCCATGCCGAAGATGGCCCCCCACTGGAGCATGCTGGCCACGCTGGTCACCGCGCCGCCCACCACGGCGGCCACGGTCTGCACCAGGATGTCGCGGTTCTTGATGTGGGCCATCTCGTGGGCCAGCACCCCGGCCAGCTCGTCGGTGCTCACGAGGTTCAAAAGGCCCTCGGTGACGGCCACGGCGGCGTTCTGGGGGTTGCGCCCGGTGGCGAAGGCGTTGGGCTGGGCCTGGGGCACCAGATAGAGCTTGGGCATGGGCATGTCGCCGCGGCTGGCCAGCTGGCGCACCAGATCGAAGAGCCCGGGCGCGTCGGCCTCGGAGAGCTCCTGGGCGTTGTACATGCGCAGCACGATGCGGTCGGAGAACCAGTAGCTGCCCACGTTCATCACCAGGGCCATGATCAGGGCGATCACGAGCCCTGCCTTGCCGCCCATGGCCTGTCCCATGAGCAGGAGCAGCGCGGTGAGCAATCCGAGGAGAAGGCCAGTCTTGAGTTGGCTGGTCATGAAGCGTTCCTCCGTGGAAACTTCGTCGGGGGATGGTGGATCAATAAATGGGGATTCGCCTGCGCCGGGCCTCGGGGCTTTCCTTGGGCAGGGTGATTTCCAGAAGGCCGTTCTTGAACACGGCTGCCACGCCGCCCCGGTCCACGCCCTTGGGCAGGGCGAAGCGCCGGGCGAAGGGGCCGTAGGAGCGCTCCAGGGAGTGGTAGACGCCCTCGCCCTCCCCCAGCTTGACGAAGGCCCGCTCCCCGTAGACCCAGAGCGTGCGGGTCTTGACCTCCACGGCCACGTCCTCGCGCTCCACGCCGGGCAGCTCCATGGTGATCACGAAGGCCTCGGCTGTCTCCAGCACGTCCGCAGCGGGGGCCCAGAAATAGGCCTTCTCGGACACGGCGGAGGGGGCGCGGCCGCGCCGGGCGGCCTCCGCGAGCACCCGCTCCAGTTCGGCCTTCATGTCCGCCAGCCCCATCCAGGGATTCCAGTTCAGCTTGGCCATGCCGGGACACCTCGAAACGCGTGGTGATGGATCAACATGTTGGAACGTTTAACCATCGCCGGGGCGCTGTCAAGCGCCGGAACCGGAGCGTCCGGGGCTGGCCTGGCCGGTTCAGGGTTTGGCCTGGCGTTCTCCGGCCTCCCATGCGGTGAGTTCCACGGCCTCTTCCACGAGCATGATGGGGATGTCCTCGCGCACGGGGTAGACCACGCCGCAGGCCGGGCAGACCAGCCCGTCCTGGGCCGGGGTGGGGTTGATGTCGCCCTTGCATTTGGGGCAGGCAAGAATTTCGAGCAGTTCCGGAGCGATGGGCATTGGGTTTCCTCCTGTGGACGCCCCGTCTCTACACCAGCTTGCCCGGCCGCTCAAGGCTTGCGTTGACGCAGCTCCGGGAAGCCCCTAACGCTTGGGGCATGCGCCTTGTGGACCTGCACACCCACTCCAACGCCTCCGACGGCGAGCTTTCCCCTGGCCAGGTGGTGCGCCTGGCCGCCCGGGCGGGCCTGGCGGCCGTGGCCCTCACAGACCACGACACGCTCCAGGGGCTGCCGGAGGCCCGGGCCGCCGGGGTCGAGGCGGGCATCGAGGTGATCCCGGGGTGCGAACTCTCCGTGGTGCACGAGGGGCGCGAGCTGCACCTGCTGGGTCTGTGGGTGCGCCCGGACGGCGAGCTGTCCACGGTGCTCGAATCGTTGCGCGCGGGCCGCGAGGACCGCAACCGGCGCATCGTGGAGAAGCTCGCGGGCATGGGCGTGGCCATCGACTACGACGACGTGGCAGAGCTGGCCCAGGGCACGGTGGGCCGCCCGCACATCGCCCGAATCCTGTTGGAACGAGGCCTCGTGCGCGACTACGACGCGGCCTTCCGGCAGTACCTGGGCCGCCACGGCCGGGCCTTCGTGGCCAAGGAGGAGCTGCCCGCCTCCCTGGCCGCGCGCGTGCTCGCGGACGGCGGGGCCACGGTGGCCCTGGCCCACCCCTACCTGCTGGGGAACTCCGGTCGCGACTTGGAGGAACTGGCCCGGCGCTTCCAGCTCCTGGGCGTGGACGCCATCGAGGCCTACTACACCGAACACTCCGACCAGAAGACCCGCGAATACCTTGAGCTGGCCCGCCGCCTGGACCTGGGCGTGTGCGGCGGCTCGGACTTCCACGGGGCCGTGAAGCCGGGCATCCGCCTGGGCGTGGGCAAGGGCCGCCTCAAGGTTCCCGAATCCGTGCTGGACGCCCTCAAGGAGCGCCGCGCCGCGCGGGGGCTGTGGGTGTGAGGCCCGCGTCCTAGGCCTCGGCCGCGTCCTCCAGTCCGGCCCCCGGCCCCCCCTCCTCCCGTCCCGCCGGGGCGGCTTCCGAGAGCAGGCGCACCTTCACGCCCGCCTCGCCCCCGGGCGAAAGCTGGAACACGCGGCCCGCGTGGTCGCTGAAGCGCTCCACGGGGTGGTGGCTGATGGAGAGCACCTGGAGCCCCAGCTTCTCCCCGATGCGCGCGAAAAGCCGCGTGAAGGCGGGCACCAGCTCGGGGCGCAGCCAGCAGTCCTGCTCGTCGAGCACCAGGAAGCGCCGGTGGCGCGCCGGGTCCAGCTGGGCCAGGCCGATGAGCCGCAGGCCCACCGAGAGGATGTTGCACACCGAGCCGCCCTGGCCGTGCAGGATGTCCTCGGGGCGGCCCTGGTTCTCGATCTCCAGGTTGATGTGGAAGCGCCCGCCCTTCACCTCCCGGCGCGAGACCACCTTGCGCTCCTGCCCGAGGATTTCGCGCACGGCGTGGGTCAGGTTGGCCTCCACTTCCTCCATGAGTTCCCCGAAGAGATCGCGGGAGAGTTCCTCCAGGCGGGCCTGGGCCTGGGGGGAGAGTTCCAGGAAGGCGCGCACGGCCCCAAGCTCGGCGCGCAGCCTGGCGTGCTCGGCGTGCAGGGCCTGGGCCTGGCCCTCCAGGCGGCCGGCGCGGCGCTCCAGGCCGGAGAGGTCGCCGTCGGGATCGGGGGAGGCCCAGGGCACGTCCCCGGCCATCAGGCGATCCCCAGGAAAAGCGCCAGCGAACGCGACACCTGGAGCAGCGTCTCGGCGTCGAGCCTGCCGAAGGGCTCGCCGCACTTCTCCCTGGGGATGGACTGGGCCTTGTCCACCATCACCTGGGAGGGCTTGCGCAGGTTGTTGGAGGCGTCGGGCAGGACCCCCACCCGAAACAGCGGCGCGTCGCGCAACTCGCCCGTCACGGGGAGGATAGTCACGGAAGGATGCGCGCCGAACAGGTCGGACTGGATCACCAGGGCGGGGCGGGGCTTGCCGTAACTGCCGGAGAGGGCCACTGTGACGAGGTCTCCGCGCCTCACGTCCACCCCGAGGTGTCCGAGGCCCGGGCGAGCCAGTCGAGGGTCTCGCGCTCGAGAGGGTCCTGGGCCACCAGCAGCGACTGGCGGCGGCACTCCTCGGCGAAGCCGGGGCGGCGGGCGTCGGGCACCCAGATCTGCACGGGGCGCAGCCCCCTGGCCTGGAGCCTGGCCCGGTAGCGGCGCATGCGCGTCGGCACGGTCTGCATGGCGGCGATCCTCCTGCCGAGAAGTAACATGTTACGCCCCGCCGTCAAGGCCCTGGCCGCGCTCCAGGCCGTCCAGGGCGGCGCGCACCTCGTCCACGTGGGCGCGGTAGGCCCGGGCCATGCCCTCGTTCTCGGCGCGCAGCACCTCCAGCCTGGCGCGCAGGGCCGCAGGGTCGGCGGTGCCGTAGTCGCGCAGGGCCTGTTCCTCCAGGTCCTTCAGCTCGCCCTCCAGGTGGGCCAGGGTCTGCTGGGCGCGCACCTTCTCGTCGCGCAGGGATTCGTATTCGGCCTTGAGGGCAGCCAGCTCCCGTTCGAGCAGCGCGTCAGGACCGTCGTGGGCGTTTTTCGCCACCGGCCACCTCCTCGTAGAGTTCCCAGATGAGCCCCGTGCCCGGGTCTTCGGGGTTCAGGTTGGCGTCGAGAAAATCCTTGAGCCCCAGGCCCTCCTGGGTGCGCCGCCACGCCAGGCGCTCCAGCCCCTTGAGGAAGAGCGAACGGCTCTCCTCGGCCGTGGGCTCCGCCGGGAAGGGCTGGTCCGGGAACACCTCCGCGAAGGGCCGCACCGGCACGGGCCAGCGCTCCACCTACAAGGCTTCGCTCATCAGCACGCCCGTGCACGATGTGAACCAGCCGCTCGAAATCATCCGCACCATCCACT
>NZ_JBZVFJ010000209.1:0-4443 GCF_058402725.1 Fundidesulfovibrio sp.
CCCCCTCGAGCCTCGACATCGTGGCCGACAAGGCCCTGGAACTGGCCTCCAGCGACTACGACCTGCGCAAGAAGTACGACTTCCGGCTCATCAGCATCGTGCGCGAGTACGACCCCGGGCTCCCCCCCGTGCGCTGCACCAAGACCGAGATCGAACAGGTGCTCCTGAACCTCATCAAGAACGCCGCCCAGGCCCTCTCCATGGGGCCTGCCCCCGACGCGCCGCGCATCACCCTGCGCCTGGCCCGCGAGGACGGCTTCGCCCGCATCGAGGTGGAGGACAACGGCCCCGGCATGGAGGAGTCCGTGCGCAAGCGCGTCTTCGAGCCCTTCTTCACCACCAAGCCCACCGGCGTGGGTACGGGCCTGGGGCTCTCGGTGTCCTACTTCATCGTCACCCAGAACCACGGAGGCGACATGTCCGTGGAGTCCTCGCCCGGCCGGGGCGCGCGCTTCGTCGTGCGCCTGCCGCTCACGCCGCCCCCGGACGCCTGAGCCGTGAAGCCTGCCGCCCCCTCCCGCTTGCGTCCTACCCCGCGCGGGCCTACACTGGCCCATCAACGACATCCGGAGGTCCGCCGTGCGTTTCAGTGCCAGAATGGGCGGGGTGCGCCGCTCCTACATCCGTGAAATCTTGAAGGTCACGCAGAATCCCGAGATCATCTCCTTCGCCGGGGGGCTGCCCAGCCCGGACCACTTCCCAGCCCAGGCCATGGCCCGGGCCGCCGCCGAGGTCCTGGCCGACAACGGCCCCCAGGCTCTGCAATACGCCACCACCGAAGGCCATCCGCCCCTGCGCGAGTTCGTCTCGCGCCGCTACAAGGCCACCTGGGGCCTGGACATCCCGGCCGAGAACATCCTCATCACCACCGGCTCGCAGCAAGGGCTCGACCTCATGGCCAAGGTGATGCTCGACGTGGGCGACACCGTGCTCATGGAGCGCCCGGGCTATCTGGGGGCCATCCAGGCCTTCTCGCTCTTCGGCGCGGCCTTCTCCACGGCCGACCTGGGACCGCGCGGCGTGGACCTGGACCAGCTCGAAGAGCGCCTGCGCGAGCGCCCGAAAATCTTCTATGCCGTGCCGAGCTTCCAGAATCCCTCGGGGACCAGCTACGACGCCGCCACCAGGCGCGACGCGGCCCGGCTGCTGGAGAACTCCGACACCATCCTCCTGGAGGACAACCCCTACGGCGAGCTGCGGTTCAAGGGCGAGGACGTGCCCCCCGTGCGCGCCTTCCTGGACCAGGAGCGCTGCGCCCTCATGGGCTCGTTCTCCAAGATCGCCAGCCCCGGGTTGCGCGTCGGCTGGATCGCCGCCGCGCCGGAGCTGATGCACAAGCTCGTCACGGCCAAGCAGGCCTCGGACCTGCACACCTCCAGCCTGGCCCAGCGCATCCTCTGCCGCTTCCTGGAGACCAACGACCTGGACGCCCACATCGCCGTGATCCGCCAGGCCTACGGCGAACGCCGCGACTGCATGGTGGAGGCCATCCGCCGTCACTTCCCCGAGGAGGCGCGCACCAACGAGCCCGAGGGCGGCATGTTCCTCTGGGGCACGCTCCCGGCGGGCACGGACTCGGAAGAGGTGTTCGCCAAGGCCATCGAGCGCAAGGTGGCCTTCGTGCCCGGACGCCCCTTCTACGTGGACGGCACGGACAACACCTTCCGGCTCAACTTCTCCAACTCCACGCCCGAGCGCATCGAGGAAGGCATCAAGCGCATGGGCCAGTGCCTCAAGGAGGTGATGGCCCGGGGCGGATCGGCCCCCGCCGGGGCGGACCCGGGGCTGGACATCTAGGGGCGCGATTTTGAAAAACATGAACATGTTTTTCAAAATCGAAAGACATGGTTTTGGCTGTTTGCCTTGAAAATCCGTATGGACTGATTTTGAGGACGCAACACCAGCCCCAAGACCGTGCGGACAAGACAAGCCGGGGAAGGCGCAGGCCTTTCCCGGCTTTTTGCGCCCGGACGCGCGCAATCCTCCCCGCCGCGACCGCATCCCGCCGCGCCGCCCGGCCCATCGCCCACCTTGGCGGTCGGCATTGCACGTTTCTTGACACACACCGCCCTCTTGCGCATGACATGCCAAGAGTCCCAGTCCGGAACGGCGCATCGCCCCCGGGGGGATTCTCCAGTCCCTCGCAGGAGGAACCGCAATGTCCACCGACCACGCCGGAGATCCGGCGCGCCCCGCTCCGACGCGCCGCCGGGGGGGCGCTCCAGCGCTCTCCCTCCCGCGCCCCTCCCGCCTGACGGCCGCCCTGGCCCTCCTGGCCGCGTGCCTCCTGGCCGCGTGCGGAAAAGACGAGCCTGCCCGCCCCGCGCCGCGCTCCGTGCAGGCCCCCGTGGCCGTGGTCCGGGCCGTCGAGGCCGTGGAGTGCCGCTCCTTCCCGGCCCAGGTGGAGTCGCTGGGCTCCGTGACCCTGGCGGGCAAGTCCCCCGGCGCGGTGGTGGAGGTGTTCGCCCAGGAGGGCCAGGCCCTCAAGGCGGGCGACCCCATCCTGCGCCTGGACGACCAGGAGCTCAAAAGCCGCGAGCAGTCCCTGACGGCTTCCATGGCCCAGGCCGCCTCGGAGCGACAGGCCGTGGCCGCCAAGGCCGCCCACGCCCGGGCCAACCTGGAGCGCCTCTCCAGGCTCCTGACCCAGAAGGTCATCAGCCAGGACGACTTCGAGCGCGCCCGCACCGAGGCCCAGGCCCTGGCCCGCGAGGAGGAGGCCATCGCCGCCCGCGAGCGCTCCGTGGCCGCCCAGCGCGAGGAACTGCGCGCCCAGGGCCAGTACCTGCTGCTCTCCGCGCCCTTCGACGGCGTGCTCTCCCGGCGCTATGTGGACCTGGGGGCCTTCGTCACCGCCGGGCAGCCCCTGGCCCTGGTGGACGCCGTGTCCTCCGGCTTCGACCTCACGGCACAGGCGGACGAGAGCCTGCTCTACACCCTCCACGTGGGCCAGGTGCTCGTGGGCTCCGTGCCCGCCCTCTCCCCCGCGCCCTTCGCCGCCCGCGTGCGCGCCGTGGTGGGCCGCGTGGACCCGGCCACGCGCACCTTCCGGCTCAAGGCCGAGCTGCCGCCCCTGGGCGCGCAGCCCAAGGCCGGGCTCTACGGCAGGCTCTTCGTGCCCGCGCGCACGGCCACGAAGATCCTCGTGCCCGCAGCCTGCCTGGCCCCGCGCGGCGACCTGCCCGCCGTGTTCACCGTGGACGGCAAGGGCCTGGCAGCCCTGCGCGTGGTCAAGACGGGCGGGCGCTTCCTCAAGGTGGAGTTCGACGGCAAGCCCTTCCTCACCGATTCCGAGGCCTTCGACGACCCCTCCCGCGAGGCCTTCGTGGAAATCCTCTCCGGGCTCACCGAGGGCGACCGCGTGGCCTGCGCAGGAAACGTCCCCCTGCGCGACGGCGACCGCGTGGAGGCCGCCCCGTGAGCGCCGAGCCCTCCCGCCACGACCTGCTGGCCCGCGTCACGGCGGCCTTCGTGGATTCCCGGCTCGTGCCGCTCATGGTGCTGGCCTCGCTGTTTCTGGGGGCCTTCGCCGTGGTCAAGACGCCCAGCGAGGAGGAGCCCCAGATCACGGCCCCCATGATCGACGTGCACGTCTCCATGCCCGGGGCCACGCCCCGGGAGATCGAGCGGCGCGTGGCGGCCCCCATGGAGAAGATCCTCATGGAGATCCCCGGGGTGGAGTACGTCTACTCCACGGCCGGGCACGGCGAGGCCCTCTGCGTGGTGCGCTTCGAAGTCGGGCAGGACCCCGAGCGCAGCGCCGTGAAGACCCACGACCGCCTCTTCCAGCACCTGGACTGGATTCCCCCCGGCTGCTCCCAGCCCCTGCTCAAGCCCCGCTCCATCGACGACGTGCCCGTGGCCGCCCTCACCTTCCACGGCGGCGGCCTGGACGTGCGCCAGCTGCGCGCCCTGGCCCTGCAGGTGAACGAGGAGGTGCGCCGCATCCCCGGCGTGGCCGAGACCACGGTGCTGGGCGGCATGCGCCGCGCCGTCGCCGTGGAGCTGGACCCGGTTCGCCTGCGCGCCCACGGCCTGGACGCCGCAGACGTGCTCGCGCGCCTCACGGACCAGAACCAGGCCGACTCCATGCCCGAGGCCCTGCTGGAGGGCCGCGCCGCCGCCGTGCGTCTGGACAGCTTCTTCCGCAACTCCAAGGAGCTGACCCGCGCGGTGCTCGCCGTGCGCGAGGGCCGCCCCGTGTACCTGGGCGACGTGGCCAAAGTCCGCGACGCCTTCGACGAGCCCGGCCAGTACGTCTTCCACTTCGACGGCCCGGCCTCCGGCCGCGCGGAGCAGGGCGTCATGGCCCCGGCCGTCACCCTCGCCGTGGCCAAGCGCGCCGGGGCCAACGCCACGGACGTCACGGGCGCCGTGGCCCGCACCGTGCAGCAGCTGCGCGGCTATGTGATCCCCCAGGGCGTGGCCGCCGACATCACCCGC
>NZ_JBZVFJ010000210.1:0-4377 GCF_058402725.1 Fundidesulfovibrio sp.
CCAGTCTCCGGCCTCCACCGAGGAGCTCATGCGCCGGGGCCGCGACGCCATGGCCGAAGGCCGCCTCCAGGAGGCCGTGGAGGCCTATGCCGCCGTGCCCTCGCCAGACAAGGCCCACGACGAGGGCGAGTTCGCCTCGGCCCGCATGCAGCTGGCCCGCCTGCGCCTGGCGGCCGGTGACCACGAGGGGGCCGTGCAGGCCGCGCGCGACGTGCTCGCACATTTTTCCGGTCACGCCGAGGCCCAGAACTTCATCGTCGCCGTGGAGCGCGACCTCCTGCCTGCCTGGGAGCGCTTCCTCAAGGACTGCTGGCGCTTCCTGCCCTCGCTCCTCTCCGGCGCGGGCATGACGCTGCTGCTGGTGTTCTGCACCATGCTTGTCTCGCCCCTGGGGGGGCTCGTCATCGCCCTGGGGCGGCTCAGCTCCTACCGGGCGCTGCGCGTGCCGTGCTGGTTCGTCATCTGGCTTTTCCGGGGCACGCCGCTTCTGTTGCAGCTCTTCTTCATCTACTACGGTTTGCCCTCCCTGGGCGTGACGCTCAAGCCGCTCACGGCGGCGCTCATCGGGCTGGGGATCAACTATTCGGCCTACCTGGCCGAGATCATCCGCGCGGGCATCGAATCGATCCCCTCGGGCCAGATGGAGGCGGCCAAGGCCCTGGGCATGACCTACGGCCAGGCCATGCGCCGCGTGGTGGTGCCCCAGACCTACAAGCGCCTCATCCCGCCCGTGGCCAACGAGTTCATCGCCTTGATCAAGGACACGGCCCTGGTCTCCACCATCGCCATGGTGGAGCTGATGCGCGCGGCGGACCAGATGTTCAACACCTATTTCAACGTCACGGCCATTGTCCTGGCGGGCGTGATCTACCTGTTCTTCACCACCGTGTTCACCTTTGTCTTCGAGCGCATCGAGGCCAGGGTGGGCATCTACGAGAGGCGCTGACATGGCAGGGCTGATCGAATGCGTGAATCTGCGCAAGAGCTTCGGCGCGCACCGCGCCCTGGACGACGTGAGCCTCACCGTGGAGCGCGGCGAGAAGGTGGTGATCATCGGGCCTTCGGGCTCGGGCAAGTCCACGCTTCTTCGCGCCATGAACTTCCTGGAAACCGTGGACGCAGGCGAAATCCGCTTCGAGGGCGTGCCCGCCGGCTACCGGCAGGTGGCGGGAAAGCTCGTTCTGGACCGCCAGCGCAACCTCTGCGCCCTGCGCACGCAGATCGGCATGGTGTTCCAGCAGTTCAACCTCTTCCCGCACATGACGGTGCTGGGCAACGTGATGGAAGGCCCCGTGACCGTGCTCGGCCAGGACAAGGCCCAGGCGCGCAGCCTGGCCATGGAGATGCTCTCCAAGGTGGGCATGGCCGACAAGGCCGGGCGCTTCCCCGCAACGCTCTCCGGCGGACAGAAGCAGCGCGTGGCCATCGCGCGCGCCCTGGCCATGCGCCCCAAGCTGATGCTCTTCGACGAGCCCACCTCGGCCCTGGACCCGGAGCTGGTGGGCGAGGTGTTCGAGGCCATCAAGACCCTGGCCCGCGAGGGCATGACCATGGTGATCGTCACCCACAACATGGGCTTCGCCCGCGAGGTGGCGGACACGGTGGCCTTCATGGACGCCGGGCGCATCCTCCTGGCCGACCCCCCCGCCAAGTTCTTCGGCCAGGACTGCGAAATGCCCCGCATCCGCGCCTTCATGGACAAGATCATGTAGGGGATGCTCCTTGCACCTCAGCCTTCAAGAAGAAAGGGCCGGTCGACCGGCCCTTTCCATTTGATCAACTCACTCCAGGAACCGCGCCCAGTACTCCCAGTCCGGCTTGATGTGCGTGAGCCCCAGTTCCTGGCCCATTTCGAACACCAGGATGAACGCGAAGCACGCCAGGGCCGCACCGGCCAGGAGTTTCGCGCCGCCCCGGGCCTTGCGCAGCGTCAGCAGCGCGGGCAGCACCCCGAAGAGCAGGCAGATGCCCACGCCGCCCACCAGGTTCATCACTGCCAGGAAGATGTCCGGGTAGACGAGGGACACCACCAGCGGCGGCGCGAAGGCCAGCAGCCACGCCGTCACATGCCCGGGCCTGCGACCCAGGCCGTCCCCCAGGTCCTTCAGGAAGTCCAGCAGCGCCGTGCCGTTGGCCAGGAAGGCCGCGCTCATGGAGAGCAGGGCGAACACCAGCCCGATGTCGGTGAAAGTCCGCGAATCCAACAGGATGGAGAGCGGCACCGTGGCCGGGAGGTTCTTCTCGAAGGCGTTCATGAGGGTGGCCGGCCCCTGGCCCTCCATGGGCAGGGCGCAGAACACGGCCGCCGTCCAGGCCACGTTCATGCCCAGGCCCAGAAGCGATCCGTACAGGATGGAACGGCGCACCGCGCGCACGTCCCCCTGCATCTCCCGGCAGAGCGTGGGCACGAGGTTGTGGAAGAGAAACGCCGTGAGCGCCACCGGCATGGCCGCCGGAAGAAATTCCGGGCGCATGGGCAGGGCGCGGGCCGGGTCCGCATGGCCCAGCGTCATGGCGATGAGCGCGGTGAAGCTCACGCCCATCAGCAACAGGATCACCGCGTTGCAGCGGCGCAGGATGGCCATGCCGAACCCCGTGAGCCCGGCCACGGCGCAGAAGTAGAGCAGCGTGACCGCCCAGCGGGGCACGGGCACGGCGAAGAGGCTGTTCACCACCGTGGACGTGCCCACCAGATAGGCCGTGAGCACCCCGTAGAAGATCACCATGTCCGCAGCCACGGCCAGCCACTTGGCCGAGGGGCCGAGCTTGTCCCCGAAGAAGGCGGGCAGGCCGCCGGAGTCCTCCCGCGAGAGCTCCGGCTGGTCCGCCAGCACATAGGCGCTGTAGAGCATGAGCGCCCACACCAGCACGATCCCGGCCAGTGAGGGGATCATCCCGGCGGGGCCCAGGTTCACCGGCAGGGCAAGGATGCCCGCCCCCAGCAGGTTCCCCGTGACCATGAGCGACATGGTGAGCACGGGGGCCTTGCCCCCCGGGACGCCCACGGCTAGGCCCCGGCCTTCTGCTTGGCCAGCATCACGTCCAGGATGGCCGGGTCGAGCCCGGTGAGGCCCGTGCGCACCACCTGGGAGAGGTTGCGCATGGTCTGCTCGGGGCTCGCGTCCACGATGCCGTCGGTGGAGCGCACCACGCAGCCGCTGATGGCCAGCAGCGCGTTGCGCACGGCTGCGCCGGCCAGTTCGCCCACCTTGAGGGCGCAACTGGTCTTGGCCCCGTCGCAGACCACGGGGGTGAAGCAGGCGATGTGGTTCTTCACGGCCCCGCCCACGGCCTCGGCCGATCCGGCCATCATGTAGGCCACGGCGGCGGCCACGCCCGCGCCGCCCGCAACGCCGCTGCCGCACAGGCAGGAGAGCCTGCCCACGCCGGCCTTGATGCAGCACGTCACCAGGTAGCTGAGCATCACGGCCTTGAGGGCCAGGCCTTCGTCTTCAAGCGTCAGGTACTGGGCGGCCGAGATCACGGGGATGCCCGCGGCGATGCACTGGTTGCCCGATCCGGCCAGGGTCATGGCGGGCAGGGGCACCCCGCCCATGCGGGAATCGATGCCCGCTGCGGTGCGGATGGCCGCCCACTGGGCCATGTCCTTCTGCAGCAGGCCCCGGCGCAGCAGGCCCAGGAGCGTGCGCCCCACGGCGATGCCCGGCCCGCGCGAGAGGCCGTATTCCACCAGGGCCAGGTTCAGGTCCAGCCCTTCGCGGACGTAGCGCAGGTCCGAGGCGTCCATGTCGTCGAGGATGTGCACCAGATCGGCCAGGGTCATGCCCAGCAGCCACTCCTGGAGTTCGGGCAGAAGAGTCTCGGAGGCCCCGCCCGCCTGGGCCGCGCCCGGCGCGGCCACCTCCTGGCCGTCCAGGGTGCGCGAGGAGACGTTGTCGTGGCAGCCCGTGACCACCGCCTGGGCCGTGCGCCCGCCCGAGACAACGGTGACGCGCACGAAGAGCCCCTGCGTGTCCGGGGCGATGGAGGCCGTCACCTTGCCCTGGGCCAGCAGCCTGCGGGCGCGGGCCAGGCCCTCCTTGTCCACGGTGGCGAACACCTCCAGCTTTTTTGCCGGGTCCCCTGCGGCCGCGCCCATGGCGGCGGCCAGGTCCACGCCGGAGGTCTCGTCGGAGTGGGGGATGATCACGCCCATGGCGTTCTTGTAGATGTTGGGGTCGGTTTCCACGGTCAGGGAGTCGATGTCGCCCGGAGGCAGGAGCGCGGCCGCGGTGGCGGCGCACAGGCCGATGGCGGCGGGTTCGGTGCAGCCCAGGCCCGGTTCGGTCTCCAGGTGCAGGAGCTGGCGGGCGTTGTTGTGCAGGATGTCCTTGATGGTGAGACCCATGGAAACCTCCGGGCGATGGCGTTGGGGCG
>NZ_JBZVFJ010000211.1:0-4352 GCF_058402725.1 Fundidesulfovibrio sp.
GGCCCGCACCGTACAGCAGCTGCGCGGCTATGTGATCCCCCAGGGCGTGGCCGCCGACATCACCCGCGACTACGGCGACACGGCCCGGGCCAAGGTGCACGAGCTCCTGGAGCACCTTGCCCTGGCGGCCCTGTCGGTGGGGGCCATCGTCTGGTTCTTTCTGGGACGCCGGGCGAGCCTGGTGGTCATGGTGGCCGTGCCCGTCACCCTGGCGCTCACCCTGGCCACCTACTGGTTCATGGGCTACACGCTCAACCGGGTCACGCTTTTCGCGCTCATCTTCTGCATCGGCATCCTGGTGGACGACCCCATCGTGGACGTGGAGAACATCGTGCGCCACCTGGAGATGCCCGGCAACGCCCGCAGGCCCCTGGCCCAGGTGATCGTGGAGGCCGTGGGCGAGGTGCGCGCGCCCCTGGTGCTGGCCACCTTCACGGTGGTGGCGGCCATCATGCCCATGGCCTTCGTGGGCGGCCTCATGGGCCCCTACATGCGGCCCATGCCCATCGGGGCCTCGGTGGCCATGCTCCTCTCCATGGGCGTGGCCTTCTTCGTGACGCCCTACACGGCCAGGCACCTCCTCAAGCCCGAACCCGCAGCCCACGCCCACGTCGAAGGCCGGGCCACGCGGCTCTACCGCCGGGCCATGGAGTCGCTGATCCGCGAGCCGAAGCGCAGGCTGGCCTTCCTGGGCGTGGTGGCGGCGCTGCTCCTGGCGGCCTGCGCCCTGGTTCCGGCCCGGGCCGTGCTGGTGAAGATGCTCCCCTTCGACAACAAGAGCGAGTTCCAGGTGGTGCTGGACATGCCCCTGGGCACGCCCCTGGAACAGACCGCCCGCGTTGCCGCCGAGATGGCGCGAGCCGTTCTCGAGCGGCCCGACGTGGCGAGCGTCCAGCTCTACGCCGGGACGTCCGGCCCCTTCTCCTTCAACGGTCTCGTGCGCCACTACTTCCTGCGCCAGGGGCAGAACCAGGCCGACCTGGCGGTGAACCTGGCCCCCAAGTCCGCCCGCGCGGACCAGAGCCACGACATCGCCAAGGCCGTGCGACTGACCCTCGAACCCATCGCCCAGCGCCACGGCGCGCGCCTCAAGGTGGCCGAGGTGCCCCCCGGCCCCCCCGTGCTCCAGACCCTGGTGGCCGAGGTCTACGGTCCGGACCCCGAGGGCAGGCTGGCCGTGGCCCGGCAGGTGCGCCAGGCCTTCCTGGACTCCCCAGGCGTGACCGACGTGGACTGGATGGTGGACGACCCGCGCCCCGAACCCGTGATCCGCATCGAGCGCGACAAGGCCCTGGCCGCAGGCGTGGACCCGCGCCGCGCCCTGGAGGTGGTGGCCGCGAGCCTGCGCGGCGGCAAGGCCGGGCTCCTGCACGACGAGTCCGCCGGGGAGGACGCCCCCGTGGTGGTGCGCCTGCCACTCCGGGACCGCGCCCACCTGCCCGACATCCAGGCCCTGTCCGTGCGCGGCCAGGACGGGACCATGGTCTCCCTGGACCAGATCGCCTCCGTGACGCTCCAAGAGACCCCCTCGGCCCTCTACCGCAAGAACCTGCGGCCCGTGGTGTTCGTCACGGGCGACGTGGCCGGGAGCGCCGAGAGCCCCGTGTACGCCATGGGGGCCGTTGAGGAGCGCCTGGCCGCCCTGGAAGCCGGAGGCAAGGGCGCGTGGCAGGCGCAGGGCACGCCCTCCCTGACCCCGCGCTGGCTGGACCGCCCGCCCGCGCCCGGCGCGTACGGCATGGTCTGGGACGGCGAATGGCGCATCACCCAGGAGGTGTTCCGGGACATGGGCATCGCCTTCGCGGTGGTCATGGCGCTCATCTACATCCTGGTGGTGGGGTGGTTCGGCTCGTACACCACGCCCATCGCCATCATGTCGCCCATTCCGCTCTCGCTGGTGGGCATCCTGCCGGCCCACGCCCTGGCCGGAGCCTTCTTCACGGCCACGTCCATGATCGGCTTCATCGCGGGCGCGGGCATCGTGGTGCGCAACTCCATCATCCTGGTGGACTTCATCGAGATGCGCCGCGCCCAGGGCGTGTCCCTGGAAGAGGCCGTGGTGGAGGCCGGGGCCGCGCGCTTCCGGCCCATGCTCCTCACGGCGGCGGCCGTGGTGGCCGGGGCCTTCGTGATCCTCTTCGACCCCATCTTCCAGGGCCTGGCCATCTCGCTCATGGCCGGGGAGCTTGCGGCCACCTTTCTCTCGCGCATGGTGGTGCCCGTGATGTACTATCTGGACCAGCGCCGCGCCGGGACCCGGTGAGCAGGACCGGGCAGCGGCGCGCTTGTCAAAACCACGGCCCATGCGCTAGGTGGGTGGCCCCATGAGAGTGCCCGCCCCATGAACACCCCGGACGCCGCGCCCGTACTGATCATCCCCGCCTACAAGCCGACCCCCGCCCTGCCGGGGCTGGTCCGGTCGGCCGTGTCGGGCGGCATGCGCGCCGTGGTGGTGGACGACGGTTCCGGGCCGGAGTACGCCGCCCTTTTCGAGGAGACCGCCGCCCTGCCCGGCGTCACTCTTCTGCGCCACGCGGTGAACCTGGGCAAGGGCCAGGCCCTCAAGACGGCCTTCAACCATGTGCTCCTGGCCCACCCCGGCTGCCCGGGCGTGGTGACCGCCGACGCCGACGGGCAGCACGCCCCCCGGGACATCGAGACCGTGGCCCGTGCCCTGGCCGCAACGCCGAACCGACTCTACCTGGGCGTGCGGAGCTTCGGCCGGGACGTGCCCTGGCGCAGCCGCTTCGGCAACGTGCTCACCGGCAAGATCTTCCGGTTGCTCACGCGCCTGGACATCTCCGACACCCAGACCGGGCTGCGCGCCATCCCCTTGTCGTACCTTCCCGAGATGCTGCGCATCCAGGCCACGCGCTACGAGTTCGAGCTGGAGATGCTCGTGCTGGCTGCCCGCCGGGGCTGGCGCGTGGAGGGTGTCCCCATCGCCACCACCTACCTCGACGGGAACGCCTCCTCGCACTTCAACCCGCTCGTCGACTCCCTGAAGATCTACTTCGTCTTCCTGCGCTTCTTCGGGCTCTCCCTGGCCACCTTCCTTGTGGACTACGCCGTGTTCTCCGCAGCCTACGCCCTCTCGGGGGGCATCCTGGAGAGCCTTGTGGCCGCGCGGATCGTCGCGGGGCTCTTCAACTTCTCCCTGGCCAAGACCTTCGTCTTCAAATCCCCCGGGAAGGCCTCCCTGGAGGCGCTGCGCTACGTGCTGCTGGTGGCCTTCCTCCTGGTCATCTCCTACGGCGCCACCAACGTGCTGGTCTCCATGGGCCTGAACGTCTACCTCTCCAAAATCGTGGCGGAGACGGCCCTGTTCCTCGCGAGCTTCGCCATCCAGAACATCTTCGTCTTCTCCGCGCCCGAAGAGACCGCCCCGGAGGAAGGCCAAGCCACCGACTGGAACGCCTACTACCGGAACGTGCCCTTCTCGGCCCGCGTCACCCGCGCCATCTCCCAGCGGCTGCTTTTGAAGCTCCTGCGCAGGCACGCCCCGGCGGACCTGCGCGCCATCTGCGAGCCCGGCGGAGCCAACAGTTGCTTCTCCGCCGCCCTGCAACGGGCCTATCCCCAGGCAGCCTACACCGTGGTGGACACCAACGCCTACGGACTCTCCCTCTTCGCGGTCAACGCCGGCCCCCGCGCCAGGGCCGTGGAGGCCGACATCCTGGCCATGCCCCCGGGCATCCAGGCGGACCTGACCTTCAGCGTGGGCCTCATCGAGCATTTCACCGGCGACGACGTGGACCGCGCCGTCAAGGCGCACTTCGACTGCACCCGCCCCGGCGGACTGGTCTGCCTCGCCTTCCCCACGCCCACGTGGCTCTACCGTGCCAGCCGCCGCGTGCTGGAGGCTCTGGGGATGTGGCGCTTCCACGACGAAACGCCCCTCGCGCCCGAACCGGTGGTCCGCTCCGCCTCACGGTACGGCGAGGTGCTGGCCACGGGAATCAACTGGCCCATCCTCCTGACCCAGGCCTACGTGCTGGTCCGCAAGGCGCCCCGGGCCGACTGACGGCCCAACCGCCGCCCTCCGGCGCGAGCATTGACGCCCCCGTCCGGGGCAGCTAACAGTCTGCTGAGAAATCCTCGCTGGCCGCAAGAATCGGCTTTCCAGGCTGCCAGGAATCCGGACAACCCGAATCCCAAGAGAACATCCCCCAAGGAGCCCCCATGCGCGCCGCATACCCCCTCTTCCTGGCCCTGGCCCTGTCGTTGTGCGCCGTCGCCGCCCTGGCCCAGCCCGCCAGCTTCACCGCCGACGTGGCGCACACCGCCAACGGCGCGCCCACCCTCTCGGGCAAGGCCTGGATCGCGCCGGGCAAGGTGCGCGTGGAGTCCAC
>NZ_JBZVFJ010000212.1:0-4352 GCF_058402725.1 Fundidesulfovibrio sp.
GCCGTGAGGATGAACACCGCCTCGAACATGATGGCGAAGTGGTACCAGTAGGCCATGAGCCCCTTCATGAAGGGCACGGAGGAGAAGATGTAGGCCATGCCAACGGCCAGCGACACCGCGCCGCCGGGCCTGCCCTGGAGCGTCTCGCCCACGGCGGTGGAGAGTTCGGGGAGGTTCACCACGCTCATGCCCAGCTTGGCGAAGGCTGCCGCAGGGGCGTTGATGGCGAAGTAGTCGGCCGGGACCATCACGCAGGCCGCGATGAGGGCCATGATGGCCACGAAGCCCTCGGTGAGCATGGCCCCGTAACCCACGAAGAGGATGTCGCCCTCGGAGCCGATCATCTTGGGCGTGGTGCCCGAGCCGATGATGGCGTGAAAGCCCGAGATGGCCCCGCAGGCGATGGTGATGAACAGGAAGGGGAACACCGGGCCGGGGATGATGGGGCCGCCGCCGGAGATGAACTGCGTGGTGGCGGGCATCAAGAGGTCCGGGCGCACCCAGAAGATGCCGATGGCCAGCATGGCGATGGTGCCGATCTTCAGGTACGTGGAGAGATAGTCGCGCGGGCACAGCAAGAGCCACACCGGGAGCACCGAGGCGATGAATCCGTAGATGGGGATCGAGATGGCGATGTTGTTGCGCGACATGGTGAACATCCCCGACAGGGTGGGGTTCTCCACCACGTAGGGTCCGGCCAGGATGGCCAGCACCAGGAGCGCCACGCCCATGATGGAAGCGCCCTTCACGTCGCCGTCGCGCCAGACGTGGAGGTACACGCCCATGAGCAGCGCGATGGGCACGGTGGCGAACACCGTGAAGGTGCCCCACGGGCTGTGGAACATGGCGTTCACCACGGCCAGGGACAGGCCCGCCAGCGTGAGGATGAGGATGAAGAGCACGGCCACCGAGGCCACGGAACCGGTGGCTTTCCCGATCTCCTGGGTGGCGATGTAGGCCAGGCTCTGGCCCCTGTGGCGCACCGAGGCGAAGAGCACCACCGAGTCGTGCACGGCCCCGGCCACCACGCAGCCCACCAGGATCCACAGCGCGCCCGGCATGTAGCCGAACTGCGCCGCGAGCACCGGCCCAAGCAGCGGACCGGCCGCCGCGATGGCCGCGAAGTGGTGGCCGAACAGCACGAATTTGTTGGTTTTCACATAGTCCACGCCGTCAGCCATCTTGACGGCGGGGGTGGGCCGCTCGGGCTTGACCCCCAGGACCTTGCGGACGAAAAAAAGTCCGTAGAAGCGGTAGGCGATGGCGAAGACGCAAAGAGAGGCAAAGACCAGGGTCAAGGCGTTCACGAAAAACCTCCTTCATGCTGGTTTGGCCGGTACGTCTTAGAGCGAAGTGTCGGAACGCTAAACCGCATGGGGAGTCGCGTCAACCGGGCATTCCGGATTTCTGCCGTCCGCACAGGCAGATGGCCTCCTCCAGCACTTCCAGGACGCGCCCGCACAGGCCTCCGGCCGTGCCCCCGGCCCCGGGCGGCGGCCCGAAAAGGGTGAAGCGCGCCTCGCGCAGGCCGCGCTCGGGCACGGCCTCGGGGTCCACCCGGGAGAGCGTCAAAGCCAGGCGCTCGGCCAGCAGGTAGCCCGCGAGCCCGCGCGCCAGCAACTCGACGTCGCGCGCGAAGCCCCTGCGGCGGCGCTCAAGAAAGGCCAGTGCCTCGCTGGAAGGGGAAAGGCTCAGGGCGTGGTCCAGCATGGCCAGGACGCCCGAGATCTGCGCCCCGGGCAGTCCCTGCCGCCAGCCCAGCAGCCAGCTCTCGCGCCAGGTGAAGAGCCCGTGGGCGCGGCCCAATTCCACGACTTCAAGCATCAGTTCCAGGGCGCGCGCCAGGGCCGGGTCGTCCCAGGCGGGGCGGCCTTGGCCGATGGCCCAGGCGGGCGCGGGCGCGGGGGTGAGCTCCAGGCCCGAAAGTTCGATGAGCATGTGCGCCAGCCAGGCGTTGGCCTCGGGCGCGCCGGGGGACTCCAGGTGCGCGTGGGAGAGCACGTAGCGCCCCTGCCCGAAGCTCCCGGCCGCCACGCAGGGGTCGCCCGGGGCGAAGGCCGGGGCCAGGCGCACGCCGTAGAGCGCCTCCCAGTCCTCCAGCACCTGCTCCGGGATGAGCGCCAGGGGGATGTCGGCCATCATGAAGCCGGGGCCGGGGCCGCCGTAGCGCGCCACCACCTCCACGCCCTGGCCGTGGGGCCGGAAGGTGGCGGGCCACCACACCGGGGCCAGGGGCGCGGCCAGCCCGGGAGGCGTGAAGGGCGATTCCTGGGGGTGGAGCACCACGTTGCCGCTGGCGAAGTGCTGGATGCGCCTGGGGAAGGGTTCGCGCGTCCAGGGGCAGAGGCCCAGTCCGCCGGGCACCGTGAGGCCCAGGCCCGCGCCGCCGCAGATGCCCAGGTAGGCCCCCCCGGCGGCCACATAGCGCCGGATGGCCTCCAGGCCTCGTCCGCCCAGGCTGGCGGCCTTGCGGCTGGAGAAGCCGCCCGGAACCACCAGCGCCGCCGGCGGGTGGGCCTCCAGGCGGCCCCTGGCGGCCTCGTGGGCGCGCAGCAGGCGCACGGGAGCGCCCATGGCCGCGAGCGAGCGCGCCAGCAGCACGCCCCAGAGGTGGGCTTCGTCCCAGAGCACGGCCAACATGGCCCCGTTGTGCCCCATCCCGACCACGGTGACAACAGGCGCAAAACACGCTATTGCGCGGCCGTTCCAAAGGAGTGAGCACATGTCCGACACCACCCTTGCCAAAGGCTACGAACCCGCCGAGGTCGAGGCCCGCTGGCTCGATTTCTGGCGCGAATCCGGGGCCGGCACGGCCGATCCCCAGGCCCAAGGCGAACCCTTCTCCATCGTCATCCCGCCGCCCAACGTCACGGGGGCCCTGCACATGGGCCACGCCCTCAACCTGACCATCCAGGACATCCTCTGCCGCCACATGCGCCAGAAGGGCCGCAAGGTGCTCTGGGTGCCGGGCACGGACCACGCGGGCATCGCCACCCAGAACGTGGTGGAGCGCTCCCTGGGCGCGGAGGGCGTCACGCGCCAGGCGCTGGGCCGCGAGGCCTTCGTGGAAAAGGTGTGGGAGTGGCGCAAGGACTACGGCGGGCGCATCCTCAACCAGATCCGGCGCATGGGCGCGAGCGTCGACTGGACCCGCGAGCGCTTCACCATGGACGAGGGCCTCTCGCGCGCCGTGCGCGAGGTGTTCGTGCGCCTCTACGAGGAAGGCCTGATCTACAAGGGCGACTACATCATCAACTGGTGCCCACGCTGCCAGACCGCCCTGGCCGACCTGGAAGTGGAGCACGCCCCGAAAAAGGGCGGCCTCTACCAGATCCGCTACCCCCTGGCCGACGGCTCCGGCGAGCTGGTGGTGGCCACCACCCGCCCCGAGACCATGCTGGGCGACACCGCCGTGGCCGTGCACCCCGAGGACGAGCGCTACGCCGCCTTCGTGGGCAGGATGGTGAAGCTGCCGCTCACCGACCGCCTGATCCCCGTGATCGCGGACGCCTACGTGGACCGCGAGTTCGGCACCGGCGCGCTCAAGGTCACCCCGGCCCACGACATGAACGACTTCGAGCTGGGACGCCGCCACGGCCTGGAGCTGCTCCAGGTGATGGACGGCCAGGGCCGCATGAACGCCGCCGCCGGAGCGGACTTCGCGGGCCTCACCCGCGAGGAGTGCCGCAGGAAGGTGCTGGAGGCCCTCCAGGAGCAGGGCTTCCTGGTGAAGAAGGAGGAGCACGACCACTCCGTGGGCGAGTGCTACCGCTGCAAGACCGTCATCGAGCCCCACGTCTCGCCCCAGTGGTTCGTGAAGGCCGGCCCCCTGGCCCAGGTGGCCCGCAAGGCCGTGGAGGACGGGCGCACCCGCATCGTTCCCGACCAGTGGACCAGCACCTACTACCACTGGCTGGACAACATCCGCGACTGGTGCATCTCCCGCCAGATCTGGTGGGGGCACCGCATCCCGGCCTGGACCTGCCAGGCCTGCGGCCAGCTCGTCGTCTCGCGGGAAGACCCCTCGGCCTGCGCCTGCGGCGGCGCGCTCAGTCAGGACGAGGACGTGCTGGACACCTGGTTCTCCTCGGCCCTGTGGCCCTTCTCCACCCTGGGCTGGCCGGACAAGACCCCGGAGCTCGCGGCCTTCTACCCCACATCGGTGCTGGTGACGGCCTTCGACATCCTCTTCTTCTGGGTGGCCCGCATGATGATGATGGGCCAGCACTTCATGGGCGAGGTCCCCTTCCGCGACGTGTACATCCACGCCCTGGTGCGCGACGGCGAGGGCAAGAAGATGTCCAAGTCCACGGGCAACGTCATCGACCCGCTCGTGATGATCGGCAAGTTCG
>NZ_JBZVFJ010000213.1:0-4338 GCF_058402725.1 Fundidesulfovibrio sp.
CACGCGGGTCGCGCCGGACTCGGGGTAGGCCAGGGGGAGGCGGCTGGTCTCGAAGAGGCGCGTGCTGCCGCCCGGCGCGTCAAAGACCTCGTCGGAGGCGAAGCGGGGCTCCCCGCCCAGGAGCACCTCGGCCTCCAGCTGTCGGGCGCGGCGCGCCCAGCCCGTGGGCGCGTCCAGTTCGCGGTCCGTGGCCCCGGCCACCCGGGTGAGGGGCTGGCCCAGGAGGTCGGCCAGGGCGGGGTTGGCCAGCACGTAGCGGCCCTGGCCGTCCTTCACGGAGATGGGATGGGGGATGTTTTCCACCAGCAGGCTCAGGGCTGCGTTCTGGCGGTCCAGCTGTCCGTAGAGGCGGGCCAGGTCGCGTCCGGCGTCGTCCAGGGCGTCGGCCAGGGCGCCCAGTTCGTCGGAGCGGCCCAGGGCCAGGGGGCGGGAGAGCCCCTGGGCGTCCTTGAGGCCGCGCACGTGGCGGGTGATGCGCTCCAGGGGCCGCGTGACCGTGCGCACGAGCAGCCACAGGCTCACCCCGAAGGTGCACAGGCCCGCCAGGCCCACCAGGCCCAGGGCCGCGAGCATGGCCTGACGGAGCTGGGCGATGTCGGCCTTGGGGTGGTGGACGGTCAACAGCGCGACGGGCGCGCCGTCGTAGCCGGGATAGACGGCATGGGCCGAGAGGCTCTCCTCTCCCTCCGGGCCGAAGGAGGCGGGCCTGCCCTCGCGCCGGGCGGCCAGGGCCCCGGCTGCGGCCTCGGGATCGGCGCGGACCAGGGCCTGGACCGTGAACTGCACGTGGAGCTGGCGCGAGAGCGAGCCGACCAGGCGTTGGTCCAGGATCCTGCCCGCCGCCAGCGTTCCCCGGGGCGGTCCCCAGCCCAGGGAGTTGAACACCGGCTGCCAGCACAGGAGCAAGAGCCCGGCCTCGGTGTCCGCCAGGCCCCGGCCCAGGATGGGGCTGCCGTCCGTGCCGGAGAGGCGCACGGCCGGGGGCAGGCTCTCCAGCAGGGGGGACAGGGGGAGGCTCTCGCGCGTGACAAGGTCGAAGGCGGCCCCGGCCACGAAGGCCCCCGAGGGATCGTAGAGGGCCATGAGGTTCAGGTTGCCGCCGCGCAGGGCCTCCAGGGAGAAGTAATTGGCGGCGAGATGGCGGTCGCGGTCCTTGGCGAAGCGGTAGGTGATGTCCGAGGCGCTTTTGAAGCGCAGGGCCGTGTCCATGTGGGCCAGTTCGTTGTCCAGCGCCGCGGCGACGCGGGCGAGGTCGTTGACGGCGCGCTCCTGGTCCACGCGGCGGAAGCTCTCCAGACCAAGGAAACGCACGGCCGCGAAGCCGCAGACCACGGTGACCAGCGAGGCTGCGGCCACGCCCAGGAAGAGCTTGCGCCGGATGCTCACGCGGGGCCTGCGGGGCGCACGCCGGGGGACTGGCGGTGGGCGCTCATTCGTCGAGCCTCACCACCGCGCCGTCCTTCCACACGCCCATGGAGAGGTTGTCGGCCTTGTAGAGTTCGTGCTGGTCGGGGGAGAAGGGGCGCATGAACACGCGGCTCACCCCCTCGAAGCGTTCGGTGGCCTCCAGGGCGTCGCGCAGGGCCGCCGGGTCGTCCGATCCGGCGCGGGACGCGGCGTCCAGCACGAGGCGGGTCCCTTCGTAGGCGGCCTCGACGAACTTGAAGGGGTAGTAGCCCTCCATGCGGTAGCGCGTGCGCACGATGCGGTCGATCGCGCGGGCCTTTGGGCTTGCGTCGGCCGAGGAGCCCAGCACTCCGGTGAGCCCGTTGGAGAGCCGCTCGGGCAGGTCTTTCACGGGCTGAAGGAAGAAGGGGTACTGGCCGATGAAGCGGGTGCGGTAGCCCGCCTGATCGGCCCCGCGCACGAAGTTGGCCACCTCCTGGCCCAGCGTGAGCAGCACCACGGCCTGGGCCGGGGAGCGGGCCAGCTCGCGGGCCTTTGGGGCCAGGTCCTGCTCGCCCTGGTCGAAACGCACCACGGCGACGGGCTTGATGCCCTTTTCGGCCATGAGTTCGGTGATGTCCTGGAGGCAGAGGTTCCCGTAGGGGGTGGTGTCGGCGGCCACGGCGATGCTCTGGAAGCGGGGCGCGGCCCAGTCCACGAGCTTGCGCAGCTGGTCGCGGTCCGGGAGCGTGGCGCGGAAGACGTAGTTCTTCGACCCGTCGGCCGGGGGGCGCGTCAGGGGCGTGGCCGAGGCCGTAAGGAGCATCAGCGGCGTCCTGGCCTGCTGGAGCACGGGGATCATGGCCAGGGCGTTGCCGCTGTTGGCTGGGCCAAGCACCGCCGCCACGCGTTCCTGCTCCACGAGGCGCCGGGCGTTGGCGCGGGCCTTGTCGGGGTCGGTCTCGTCGTCCTCGATCACGAGTTCCACGGGTCTGCCGTTCACGCCGCCCGCGTTGTTCACCTCGTCCGCAGCGATCTCCACGCCCCAGAGCAGGTACTGCCCGATGCCGGCCGCCGCGCCCGTGAGGGGGATGCTCACGCCCAGGCGCAGGGGGCCGGGCGCTTGCGCCGCGGCGGGTCCCGGGGCGAGGGCCAGGGCCAGTAGGAGCGCGAGGAGCCGGATGGTCATGTGTTCTCCGTTTGCATGCACGCGAGGGCCGACATCCCTTCGAGCGATCATCCTTCCCTTACGCATCCTGCGGAACGAAGGCAACGCATCAGAGGATGGGCGCCAGGAGCCGGGCAAGGCGCGCCATGGCCTTGAAGGCCATGGGGCGGTCCTCGTAGTCGCTGGCCGTGGCCGGGCGGCAGCGGGCGAAATCCTCCAGGAGCATGGCCTCCACCCGGGCGGCGAAGTCCCGGCCCAGGGCGGCCATGGTGATCTCGAAATTGAGCCGGAAGGAGCGGTTGTCGCAGTTGGCGGTGCCCACGAAGGCCAGGTCGCGGTCCATGAGCACCACCTTCTGGTGCAGAAAGCCGGGCTGGTAGCGGTAGAACTTGACGCCCTGGCGCTCCAGCTCCGGGAAGTAGGAGAAGCTGGCCAGATAGACGAGCTTGTGGTCTGGCCTGGCGGGGAGCATCACGCGCACGTCCACGCCGCGCAGGGCCGCCAGCTGGAGCGCCACCGTGACCTCGCGGTCGGGCACGAAGTAGGGGCTCACGATCCACAGGCGCTCGCGGGCGGACTGCACGAGCTGGAGAAAGGCCAGGGTGTAGGTTTCCACCAGGTCTGCGGGGCTGCTGGGCAGGGCCAGCAGGCTCACGCTTCCGTCCGGGGGGGAGGCCGGGGACCAGTCCAGGCGGGGCAGGCCGCCCTCGGCCCAGAACCAGTCTTCCGCGAAACACAGCTGCACCAGGGCGGCGGCGGGGCCTTCGCAACGCAGGTGGGTGTCGCGCCAGGGGCCGAAGCGGCGGGAGCGGCCCATGTATTCGTCGCCCACGTTGTGGCCGCCCACGAAGGCCACGCGGCCGTCGACCACCACGATCTTGCGGTGGTTGCGGAAGTTCACCTGGAAGCGGTTCACCAGGCCCTTGGTGGTGTTGAAGGCCCTGGCGTCCACGCCCGCGTGGCGCAGGTCCTCCAGGTAGGCCTCGGGGAGGGCGTGGCAGCCGATCTCGTCGTAGAGCAGCATCACCCGCACGCCCTGGCGGGCCTTGGCGCAGAGGCGGTCCTTGAGGTCGCGCCCGATGGCGTCGTCGTGGATGATGAAGAACTGCACGAGCACGTAGTCGTGGGCCTGGGCCACGGCCTCGAAGATGGCGCGGAAGGTCTCCTCTCCGTTCACCAGGAGGTCGGCCTTGTTGCCCGCCGTGAAGGGCATGCCGGCCAGGCGCTCCAGCACGGCGGCGGGCACGGCGGTCTCGGTGGGCAGGGCGGCGGCGTCGGCGCGCTCGGCGTCGAGTCCGGAGCGCAGGGCCTGCAGTTCGGGGCTGCCGCCCCGCCGGGCCGTGACGTAGCCCACGAAGCGGTCGCGCCCGAGAACCCAGTAAAGCGGCACGGCCACGTAGGGGAACATGACCATGGATAGCGCCCAGGCGATGGCCCCCTGGGAGGAGCGCGCCGTGAAGAGCGCGCGCACCGCCGAGAAGGCCCCTGCCATGTGGAACAGGGCCAAGAGCGTCAGGAACGCGCCTTCGATGGTGGAAAAGAGGGGGTGTGCCGTCACGCGGCCTCCATGGGGTCGCCCCTGCGGGAAGGCCCGGCCGGGGTTCGACGATCCTGGGAGGCTTCTAGCGCCCCGTGGGAGGGAAGTCCAGGCGCGGGGCCGGAGAGATCGGGCGCGGCGGGCAAAGAGGGTTGCGGGGGGGGAGTAGGGAGGGGGGGGGGGGAGGGAGAACGAAAGGGGGGTGGGGGGTGTTTGTGGGGGGGCCCCCTCCACCCCAAAAAGGGGG
>NZ_JBZVFJ010000214.1:0-4331 GCF_058402725.1 Fundidesulfovibrio sp.
AGCCGTGGAGCCAGTCGCGGTACTGGGGGTGCTGGCGGATGTCCAGGACGCCCAGGGAGATGAGTTGTTCCCAGGTGTCCTGCTTCATGAGGGGCCGCACGAGCCCCGGGCTGAAGTGGAGCGCCGTGGAGCAGGCCAGAAGCAGCAGGTAGACGTAGGCCGGAAGCGCGGCCAGCTTGAGCAGGCGCTTGAGCATGGTGGACCTTGGAAAATGGCGGCGCGGCCGACGTCTCTTTGGTATCAGGAGTGGGATTGGCGCGCCAGGACAAACTCGTCCGGCGCGTGCGATCTCCTGCACGCGCAGTGGAGGCCGTCCCGATGATCCTGTCGATGGAGAGCCGCGCCTTGCGGCTTTTGGTGGCGACGTTGTGCCTGGGCGCCCTGTGCCTTCTGTTTCTCTCGGAAACGGGCGCGTTCCGGCAGCTCGACATGTCGAGCGTGGACCGCCTTGCCCGGGCTGAAGGGCTGGGCCCCGTGGACCCCGCTTCCGGGGGCCGCCTTCTCTCCCCCGAGGGGGTGCGGCTCACCCTGGAACTCGACGCGCCGCGCGTGGTGCGTCTCACGGCGTGCGTGGCGCACGGGCCAGGGGCAGCGCGGCTTCGCTTCTCGCTCGGGGGAACGACGGTCCACGAGCTGCGGGCCTTCGAGAATCCCCCCGGCTCCGGCCAGGCCTGCCACACGGCGGACCTGGCGCTTGCGCGGGGCGTCAATACCCTGCACATGGCTGCCATACCCGACGCTGGCCTTCCCCCTGAGGCGGCAAGGCTCTCCCGCCTGGAAATCAGGGACCTCAACGCGCCGGGCAGGCTGCTTCTGCCCTGGCGGGTTTACCTCGGCGCGGCCTGGGAGGAATCCCGGGCGTCGCTGGAGAGGTGGGCGCGGCAGGCGTGGGAGCGCGGCGGCTGGTGGTGGGCGCGGCGGGCTGGGCCGTGGGCGGCGTTCATGCTCTGCGCCGGGCTGGCGTGGCTGGCCGTCCCGGGACGTTCGGGTCCGTCCGCGAAGACTTGGGACAAGGCCGCGCTCCTGCTCTTTGGCGCGCTCTGCGCCGACGCCATGCTGCGCAGCGCGGACACGGCGGGCGAACTGGCGCTGCGTTCTCTTTCGCCCGGTCCGCTGAACGCGGTGGAGGCGCGCGAGCTGCTCAAGGGCACGCTCTTTCCGTCGCTTGGGGCCATGTACACCCACATGGACCATTACGACTTTCTCACCACGCTCTACCCTCCGCTGTATTACGCGGCTTCCAAGGCGGTGATCCTGTTGACGGGTCCCGTGCTGTTCGCCACGCGGCTGGTCTCGGCCGCATCGCTTGCGGCATTGTGCTGCGCCGCCTACGTGCTGGCGACCAGGGCCGGGGCGGGCCGTCTGACGGGCCTCATGGCGGGCATGCTCCTGCTGCTGGACGGCGACCTCTCCGCGTGGGGCGTGATCGGGCGGCCGGACCTCCTTCTGTGGGCTCTGTTCGGCTGGGCCGCAGTGCACCTTGAGCGTCGCGTCTGCTCGCCCGGCGAAGGAGACGCCCGCTCGCTCGCCCTGTTCTGCCTGTTTTCGGCTCTGATGCTCCTCACGAAGCTCCAGGCTTTGCCGGTGGTGCTGGCCATGCACCTGTTCCTGATCTTCGCGGAGACAGGCCCGCGAAGACGCCTGGCCCTGGACGTCTCAGCGGCCACGCTGGCGGGTTCGGGGCTGGCGCTGGCAGGCATGAACCTGGCCACGTCCGGGGCGATGTTCCACAACCTGCTGGAATACACCGCGTACCTGAGCCGTACGCCGGGGCTCAACAACGATGCGGACTTCTTCACGCGCCTGGGCCACTACGCGCAGGGCAACCTCTGGGCGGCCGGACCGTTCCTGGCGGCGTCGGCCTGGGCCGGGCTGCGCGGCCGCCTGGGATTGTTCACGCTCACGGCCGCGGCGGGGATGCCCTTCGCCTATCTGCTGCTGCGCAGCTGGGGGGCCGACAGCAACTACATGTTCGGCTTCACCACGGCGGCGATCCTCTGGATTGGGGTCAGCGGGCGCGAACTGGGCGTCGGACCGCGCCGCGCCGCTCTTGCCGCCATGGCCGTGGCGGCCACCGTCTACACGCTGGGCCGGGAGCCTTTCGTGCTCTTCCACGGCGTATCGTACGAGGGCCTCGCCTCGCGGACGCCGACTTTTGAACGCGAGAGGGACGCGCAGAGGCGCTTCGCGGCGATCCTGGACGCAGTGCCCGGACCTGTGCTGGCCGACACCGAGTCGAGCCATCTGACCCTGGGGCGCGCCGGACACACCCTCTACCTGGAAGGCATGGACTCAGAACTGCCTCATCGAGAAGGATTCTGGAGCTATGCCCGGACGCCGCTGCCCTTCGACATCGCCTCCCGACGTTTCGCGGCGATCCTTTTGCGCTGCGGCACGCCGGAGGGCCTGCTGGAGACGGTGCAGGCCCACTACCTCCTCCTGGAGACCGACGGAACCTCTTGCCTCTACGTGCCTCGTCCCTGACGGAACGCGCCCCGGGGAAGATGTCCTCGGGGCGCGTGGAAGGCGCTGGGAACGCCTCGGCTCAGGTGCCGGGGCGGCGGAGGATCTTGTAGCGCGGCGCCGGGTTGAGCTGTGTCTGCTGCTCCCCTGCCCTGTCGTCCTGGGCCTGCAGGGCGGGCGCTGGCCTGGCCTGGGCCTGCTGCTGCGCCTTGGCGGGCGTCGCCTGGGCCTGCTGCTGGGCTTTGGGAGGTGCGGCCTGGGCGGCCTGCTTCGCGGGGATGAGCAGGGGCGTGCCCGGGATGAGGGCGTGGCGCGGATCGGCCTTGTTCACGGCGATGAGTTCCTGCACGCCCACACCGGTCTTGGCGGCCACGGATTCCAGGGTGTCGCCCTTGCGCACGATGTAGAGGGCGGGCTGGATGGCGGGCTGTCCCGAGGGCTGGGCCTGGGCCACGGCGCTGCGGGAGGGCGCGGGCTCCAGCGACTGGCCCGGTCCGTCCAGGGCGCAGGCGGCCAGGGGGATGAGCACGGCCTTGCCGGGGATGGGCCTGTCGTGTCCCTTGTTGGCCTCGCGCAGGGTGTTGGCGGGGATGCCGGTCTCGCGCGAGATGGTCCACCAGGTGTCTCCGCCCCGGGCGAGGCGGGCCGCGCCGGTGGCGGCGTCGCGGGGGTGTTCCACGTAGGCCAGGGCCGAGTGGGCGAGCTTCTTGGGCACCCAGGCGGCGGTGGAGCGGTCCGGGGGGCTCACCTGGCGGCGGTAGGCCGGGTTGAGGGCGTGGAACTGCTCCCAGGAGAGGCCCAGGTGGGCGGCCAGTCCGGAGAGGTCGGTCCCGGCGGGGATGCGCACCTCTTCCAGGTCCTTGGCCACGCGCATGTCGGGAGCCTTGAAGCCGAGCTTCTGGGCGTTCTGGGCGATCTTGAGCATGGCCAGGTAACGGGGCACGTAGTGCCTCGTCTCGTCCTTGATGGGCGCGGAGGACTTGGCCAGGGTGTTGAAGGTCTGCGCGCCGGAGGAGGTCATGGCGCGCGAGACCGCGCCCTCTCCGGCGTTGTAGGCGGCCAGGGCCAGCTGCCAGTCCCCGAACTGCTGGTGGAGGATCTTGAGGTAGCGGGCGGCCGCGGCTGTGGAGAGGTAGGGGTCGCGGCGCTCGTCGAGCCACCAGTCCACGGTGAGCCCGAAGCGGCGGGCGGTGGCGGGCATGAACTGCCACATGCCCACGGCCCCGGCCGAGGACACGGCCAGCACGTTGTAGCCCGACTCGATGTAGGGCAGCGCCAGCAGGTCCTGGGGCAGGCGGTGGCTGGCCAGCACGGCGCGGACGTATTCCAGGTGGGGCTCGCTGCGCATGAGCCAGCGCTGCACGGTGTCGCGCTTGTCGCGGGTGTAGCTCTGGAAGAAGAGCTGCACCTCGCGGGTCTCTTCGGCGGTGAGCTTGAAGGAGATGCCGGCCTTGGAGTCCAGGGCCTGGCGTTCCACGGGGGTGAGCGGGCGGCCCCGGCTGTTCTTGAGGGCGTCGAGTTCCGTGATTTCGGGTTCGAGGTTGGAGACGGGCTTGGCTTCGCGACCGGTGTGGACGCTGGGCCCCGCGCATCCGGCCAGGAGCAGCAGACAGACGATGGTGAGAAGCCTGGCGGTCATGGTCGCCCCCTCGGTTGGTTCTTCCGTGGAGCACCACAAGCACGAAACATGCCGCATCTTTGATTTCAGCTGGTTAGCGCACACGACGCGGTGCGAAGCGCTCCGGGAGACAAAATCCCGTCGCGGCGGACGGTTGGCGTGAAATGCGCAAAGCGAGACCGCCGCCCCTGAGGGCGGCGGCTCGTGGAGGAGCGCCCTGTTCCGGACCGCCCCGGCGTGGGGCGAAGCG
>NZ_JBZVFJ010000215.1:0-4285 GCF_058402725.1 Fundidesulfovibrio sp.
GGACACGGCCATGACCATGGCCAGTTCCTTGAAGCCCTTCACCTGCTCCTCGTGCTCGCCGCCGATCACCAGGGAGCAGCCCGGGGGCAGGTCGGCCTCCAGGGCCGTCAGTGCCGGGCGCACGGCCTCCACCACCTGGGAAGGCAGAACACCGGGCATGGGAAAGCAGGACACCGTGATGGTGCGGTAGTGGTTGCGCCGGGCGATCGCCTCGCTCTCCATGGTCCAGCCGATGTTGGCCACCTGGGTCAGGGGGACCTTGTGGTCCGAGGCCTGGGGGTAGACGTAGAGGTTGGACACGTCCTCGAGCCTGGCGCGCTCCTCGCCGCGCAGGCGCAGCACCACCGGAATGGAGAGCCTGCCCTCGCGCAGGCTCGTGACCGAGAGCCCGTTGACCGCCAGCGACGTGGAGCGGGCCACGTCCTGGTTGGAGACCCCTGCCAGGGCGGCCTTGTCCGGGTCGATGTCCAGGCGCGCGGTGAAGCGGTAGCCCCCCCAGTTGTCGCTGACGCGGTCCGCGATGGGCAGCGCGCGCAGGGCGGCCTTGAGCCGTTCGGAGAGGGCGCGCAGGGTGGCCTCGTCCTCCCCGGAGATGCGGATCTGCACGGGCACGCCCACGGGCGGCCCGGTCTCCAGGCGGCGCACGTCCACGCGCGCCCCGGGGATGGTTGCGCGCAGGGCGGCCTGGAGGGGGTCGCAGAAGAATTCGGTGGTGCGCTTGTCGCGGGTTTCCACGAGGATCTGGGCGTAGTTGGGCTTTTTCAGCTCCGGGGTCACGGAGAACCAGAAGCGGGGGCCGCCCGCGCCGATGAAGGTGGTCAGGGACTTGAGCGGGTCGGTGAACTCCGCGTGGGTGCGCCCGAAGTCGGCGGCGGCGTCCAGGATGGCCTTTTCCACGCGGGCGGCGGTCTGGTCGGTGAGATCGGTCGGGGAGTCTTCGGGCAGGATCACGTCCACGTAGGAGAGGTAGGAGCGGTCGATGGGGAAGAACATGGGCTTGAGAAGACTCTTGGTCCAGAAGCCGCCCGCCAGGAGAACCAGGGAGACGGCCAGGGCCTTCCAGCGGTGGTCGATGAGCCAGCCTCCCAGCCGGTGGTAGAGCCTGGCGAAACCCCGGGAGGGGTCGGGCAGGTCCTGGCGGGGGCGCAGGAGGTAATAGCCCAGGAAGGGGATGAAGCTCATGGAGACCACGCGCGAGGCGATCAGCGAACAGGCGACCACCACGGGCATGGAGAAGAGAAAGCGCCCCTTGTCGCCCGAGAGCAGCAGGAAGGGCAGATAGGCCACGATGTTGGTGATGGTGGCGTAGAGGATGGCCTTGGCCAGCCGCGTGGGGCCCTGCCAGGCGGCCAGGGCGCGGGGCTTTCCGGCCGCCAGATCGCGCTTGATGGCGTCCCCGGCCACCACGGGGTCGTCCACCAGGAGGCCCAGGGCCAGGATGAGGGAGGCGATGGAGATCTGTTGGAGGTCGATGCCCAGCAGGTGCATCATGCCGAAGGTCATGGCCAGGGTGACGGGGATGGAGAGGGCCATGAGCAGCGCCGAGCGCCACTCCCGGAAGCCGATGAGCGCCACCAGCACCACCAGGACCACGGCCTCCTGGAGGCTGCGCATGAAGAGCGAGACGCTCTCCTCCACCTGGCGGGGCTGGTCGGAGGTGCGCGCCAGCGTCAGGTCCTCGGGCAGGCGCTGGCGCAACTCTTCCAGGGCCTTGTCCACGCTGGCGGAGAAGGCGCCGATCTGCTCGCCCGCGCGCATGGTCACGGCCAGGGTCACGGCCTTGCCCGGGGTCCAGCGGCCCTGGGCGTCGCGGGCGGTGTAGCGGTTCACGGTGTCGGCGGGGGTCTCGTAGCCGCGCTCGATCTCCACCACGTCGCGCAGGTAGAGGCTCCCGGCCAGGAAGGTGTCTTGCAGTTCGCGCTCGGAGGAGAACTCGCCCGTGGGCTCCAGGGCCACGCGGCGTCCGCCGAACTCGGCCACGCCTCCGCTGGGGGCGATGTTGCGCCCGGCGAAGGCGTCGCGCACGCGCCAGGGCTGGATGCCGTAGGAGGCCAGGCGCTCCTGGGAGTAGTCCAGGAACACGGCTTCGGGGCGCACGCCCCAGCGCGTCACCTTGGCCACCTCGGGCACGCCCAGCAGGGTGCGGGCGATGGTGTCGGTGAAGGCCTCCAGGTCGCGCCAGGTGTACTTGTCCCCGGCCTGTTCGGCCATCTCCTCGCCCAGGCGGGCGGCATCGGAGACGACCACGGGCAGCCAGAGGTCCGGGTTGAGCTCGGCGTGGTGCATGCCGGTGCGCGCGAACTCGCGGACGAACTCCCGGAACTCCCCTGGGGCCATGGCCGTGGCCGCGTCCACCACCACCACGCCGGACTCCGAGCCGGAGCGCACGCCGGCGAAGCGCGCGTCGCCCTCCAGGCGCTGCGTGAAGAGGCCCAGCTTGCGCTCCACCTGGGCCTGGGGCACCGTGGGCGGCACCACCAGCACCATGGCCAGCCGGGGTCCGGGCGGGGCGTCCCGGCGCAGGCCGTCCAGGATGCGTCCGGCCTGGAGCGCGCGCAGGGCCGCCTCGGCCTGCCCGGCCCGGGGCGAGGCCACGGTGAGCATGAGCGTGGCCGTATCCCCGAAATCCTTGAGGAAGGTGACGGGGCCTGCCCCCTCGGGGAGGTTGCGCAGAGCGTTCAGCTTCAGGTTGATGTCGTCGAGGACCTCGCCTGTCTGGGCCACCTCGTCGCGCAGCTTGAGCGTGACCACGGACATGCCCGTGCGCGAAGTGGATTCCACGCGCTCCACCCGGTCGTTCTCGGCCACGCGCTGCTCGATGACGCGCGTGACGAGCTCCTCCACCTTTTCCGCGCGCGCGCCCGGCCACGGGCAGAGCACGGCGGCCACGCGCACGGGGATCTCCGGGTCCTTGCGCTGGGGCATCATGGCGTAGCCGAACACGCCCCAGACCAGCACGCCCGCGAGCAGCACCCACGAGACGTGGCGGTGCTCCACGAAGAAGCGCGCCATGTTGCGGCGCTCGGCGAGGCTTGCGGCGTCCATCAGCGGATCACCCGGACTTCCTGGCCGTCGGCGGCCAGGGTGGCGCCTCGCGTGATCACGCGCTCGCCCGGGGCAAGGCCCGCGCGCACGGTGACCATGTCGCCCTTCACGCCCGCCACCTCCACCTTGCGCGCCTGGGCGTAGGCGCGGCCGTCCTTTTCCGCCAGCACGTGCACCAGGAAGGAGTCGCCGCCCAGGGGGCGGGCCAGGGCGTGCAGGGGCACGGCGGCCAGGGTGTCGCCCGCGCCCGCCGCGCCCTGGCGGACGCTCACCACCATGCCGTCGCGCAGGAGCCGCTCGGGATTGGGAATGGTCACCTCCACGTCGAAGGCGCGGCTTTTGGGGTCGGCCGAGGGGGAGACGGCGCTGACCGTGCCGGTGAACTCCCGGCCGGGCAGGGCCTCGGTGGTCACGGCCAGGGGGCTGCCCGTGCTGATGCGGGCCACGTCCTGGTCGGGCAGGCCGAAGACGGCCTTGACGCTGGAGAGATCGGCCAGGACGAAGGCCACGCCGCCCTGGTTCACCAGGGAGCCGCGCTCCACGTCGCGGCGCACCACCAGGCCGTCCATGGGCGAGGCCAGGGAGGCGTCGCGCAGGTTGATCTCGGCCTGCTCCAGGGCGGCGGCGGCCTGGGCGGTCCGGGCCTGGGCCACGCCCTTGCGCTCGTCGGTGCGGTCGCTCTCCCCGCGCGAGATCACCTTGTCGCGGAAGAGCCTGGCGTTGCGCTCCTGGTCGTTGACGGCCAGCACCAGGGAGGCGCGGGCCTCCTCCAGGGTGGAGCGGGCCTGGGCCACGCGGGCCTTGTAGTCGTTGTCGCGCAGCCGGGCCAGCACCTGGCCCCGGGTGACGCGGCTGCCCTTGTCCAGGGCTCTGGGGTCGATCTCCTCCACGTAACCGGGGACCTTGAAGGCCAGGCTGACCAGCTCGCGCGGGGCCAGCACGGCGGTGTAGCGGCTGGCCAGGGCGGACTGGTCCCCGGAGGGCACGGCCAGGGCGGCCACGGGCTGCACGGCCACGGGCAGGGGGGCCTTGGGGGGCACGGCATCCCGGGCGCAGGCCGCCAGCAGGAGCGCCGCCAGCAGGAGCGTCGCAGCGACGCAGGCCCGGGCTATCACGACGCCCTCCCGAGGCGCGCGCTCTCGGCCTCGATGCCCGCCAGGGAGAAGCGGTGCACGTGCGCCGCCACACGCTCCACTTCGGCGGGCGTGGAGGTCCGCTCCGGGTAGAGCTGGGAGAGCCA
>NZ_JBZVFJ010000216.1:0-4237 GCF_058402725.1 Fundidesulfovibrio sp.
TCCCCGTGCTGGACGCCCAGGGCCGCAGCGTGGGCGAGGTGACGCGCAAGGCCGTCCTCACCCGGTTCATCGACATCCTCGGCGCGACGCGCCAGAGCGCCTGATCACGGAGTCCCCCATGTTCTGGGTAGCGGTCGGCATCTTCTTCACCGCCTATGCGGTGATCGTGTCTGAAAAGATCCACAAGACGAAAGTGGCCCTGTTCGGGGCGGCCTTGACGCTGCTCACCAAGGTGCTCACGCAGCACGACGCCCTGCACAACATCGACCTGGGCGTGGACTGGAACGTCATCTTCCTGCTCGTCTCCATGATGATCATGGTGAACATCATGACCAAGTCCGGGGTGTTCCAGTACGTGGCCATCAAATCGGCCAAGGTGGCCAAGGGCGACCCCTTCCGCGTGATGGTGATCTTCTCCATCGTCACGGCCGTGGCCTCGGCCCTGCTGGACAACGTGACCACCGTGCTCCTCCTGGCCCCGGTGACGCTCCTCATCGCCAAGGAGCTGGAGGTGGACCCCGTGCCCTACCTCATCACCGAGGCCCTGGCCTCCAACATCGGCGGCACCGCCACCCTCATCGGCGACCCGCCCAACATCATGATCGCCTCCAAGGCCGGCTTCGCCTTCATGGACTTCATCGTGCACCTCTCGCCCGTGATCGTGATCACCATGATCGTGTGGATGCTGGTCTGGCGGGTGGTCTTCGCCAAGCGTCTGCACGTGAGCGAGGCCCTCAAGGCCCGCATCATGGCCATGGACGAATCCAAGCTCATCACGGACATGGCCCTGCTGAAGAAATCCGGGAGCATCATGGGGCTCACCATCCTGGGCTTCGTGCTCCACGGGGTGTTCCACTACGAGCCCGCCACCGTGGCCCTGGGCGGCGCGGCGCTCCTGCTGCTCGTCAGCGACGAGGACCCGCACCACGTGCTGGCCGAGGTGGAGTGGTCCACCATCTTCTTCTTCATCGGGCTGTTCATCATCATCGGCGGCACGGTGAAGGTGGGCTTCATCGAGATGCTCTCGCGCCAGATGATCGACCTCACCGGCCCCACGCCCACGGACATGTTCACCCTGTCCATGGTGATGGTCTGGTTCTCGGCCATCGCCTCGGCCATCGTGGACAACATCCCCTACGTGGCCACCATGAACCCGCTGCTCATCGACATGGCGGAGAAGGTGCTCGGCCCCTCCACGGGCCTGAAGGGCTTCGAGCTCTACCAGCACCCCACCATGCTGCCCGTGTGGTGGGCCCTGGCCCTGGGCGCGTGCCTGGGCGGCAACGGCACGGCCATCGGGGCCTCGGCCAACGTGATCGTGGTGGGCATGAGCGAGAAGGCCGGAAACAAGATCACCTTCGTGCGCTTCATGAAGTACGGCATGCCGGTGATGTTTCTGACCGTGGCCATCTCCGCCGTGTATCTGTACGTCCGCTACTATGTCCTGAAGTGGTAGTTGGGGGTCTGGCCCGGCAGCGACCGGCCCCCCCGATCGGGAGTGAGTCTTCAAAGCCCCCGGCCTTGCGGCCGGGGGCTTTCGCGTGGTGACAATCCCCGAAGGCGGGACATGCGTCGGTCGTCCGCAGGACGGCTTTGCCGCCCTGCCCCTTGGAGCGCTGGGCCTTCAGGCCGTCTTCAGGGCCGACTCCTCCTGGGCGCCCTCGCCCATCTCCTGGCGTCTGCTGGACATGAAGGCCACGAAATCCTCCTTGAGCTGGCGGATGAGGTGTTCGCGGTAATCCGACACCACTTCCAGGGGCTGCCGCTCCAGCATGGCCCGATGGTAATCCACCAGGGCCTGGTAGGTGTCCAGGAGTTCTTCGTGGAGCGTCATCTTGTCCGGGATGATGTCGCGGTTGGCCACGACGCGGTACCCCATCCGGTCGGCCAGGAAACGCAGGGGGGCGATGGAGCCGCAGCTTTGCATCAAGGGGAGCAACAGTTCCACGCCGAGTTTCGCGCCCTTGTCGGCCGGGTCCAACTCTCGCATCAATGTTGAGTACGGCTTGCCGATTTCCTCCGAAATGCTCTTGATCGACTTCGGCGCCTGTCTGGCCATGTCATACAGCAAGGTGACGATGTCCCTGTTCATTAGACTGTTCCTGTTATGTTCTAGCTGCGTTGTCTCTAATGCGACGCTTCGTTAGTAGAAAGCGCCTGCATCAAATTGTCAAGGCATCATCTGTCCTCGGTGTCCGGGCTTGCGGCGGGGGGGCAGAAGGGGTTGGCCCAGCGCTGCCGGTCCGGCGTTTCACCGGCTCTCACCTTCCCGAGCGGACGCATTCCTCCCGTGTGCCGTGCCGGGGTACTTCCCGAAGCGGACCGTTCCATCACCTGGGGCGGTCCCATGGTGTCCGACATCCAACCAAGGAGGTGAGCACCGGGGGTCCCCCCACTTTCGCGCGCCGATCCGCTTCGCGCGCGTGCCTTCGCCATTCTGCCCAACGCACCAAGGAGGATGATGATGTTCGACAGAATGAAACAGGTCGGCTTGATTCTCGGCCCCGTCTTGTTCCTGCTGATCCTGATGCTTCCCCTGCCCCAGGGCATGACCCAGGCCGCCATGAACTGCGCCGCCGTCACGGCGCTGATGGCCACGTGGTGGATCACCGAGGCCATCCCAATCCCGGCCACGGCCATGCTGCCCATCGTGCTGTTTCCGTTCCTTCAGATCATGCCCAGCGCCAAGGCGACAGCGCCCTACGCCAACCATGTGATCTATCTCTTCATGGGCGGCTTCTTCATCGCCGTGTGCATGGAGCGCTGGAACCTGCACTACCGCATCGCCATGAAGACCATCCAGATGGTAGGCACCAGTCCCTCGCGCATCATCCTGGGCTTCATGGTGGCGGCGGCCTTCATCTCCATGTGGGTCTCCAACACGGCCACCACCGTGATGATGATGCCCATCGGCATGGCCATCATCAAGGCCTGCGCCGAGATCACCGGCGAGAAGGACCTGCACAAGAACCCCTTCGCCATCGGGCTCATGCTCTCGCTGGCCTACGCCGCGTCCATCGGCGGCCTGGGCACCATCATCGGCACGCCCCCCAACACCATCATGGTGGCCCAGATCGACAAGATGTACGGCCAGACCATCACCTTCCTCGACTGGATGAAGGTGGGCGTGCCCCTGGCCGCCACCTTCCTGGTGTGCACCTGGCTTCTCATCACCAAGGTGCTCTTCAAGGTGCAGGGCGACATCCTCCAGGGCAAGGGCCAGCAGCTCATCGACGCGGAGCTGGCAAAGCTCGGCCCCATGAAGAAGGAAGAGAAGTGGATCGTGGCGGTGTTCGCCGTGGTGGCCTCCCTGTGGATCCTCCTGGGCCTGGTGAAGTGGCCCCTGTTCAAGGGCGTCACCGACGCCTCCATCGCCATCGCCGGGGCGCTTCTGCTCTTCGTCATCCCCTCCGACCTCAAGAAGGGCGTCTTCCTCCTGGACTGGAAGACCGCCGTGAAAATTCCCTGGGACGTCATCCTGCTCTTCGGCGGCGGCCTCTGCCTGGCCGACGGTTTCCAGGCCACAGGCCTGACCAAGTACATCGCGGGCCAGCTCACTGGTCTTGAAGGCCTGCACATCATCCTGATCATCGCGGCCATCGTCGCCCTGAACATCTTCCTCACAGAGGTGACCTCCAACACGGCCGTGGCCACCCTGATGATCCCCGTCATGGGGGCCATCGCCGTGGGCATGCACATCCACCCCTTCGGCCCCATCGTGGCAGCGTGCATCGCCTGCTCCTACGCCTTCATGCTCCCCGTGGCCACGCCGCCAAACGCCGTGGTCTTCGGCTCGGGGGCCGTCACCATCCGACAGATGGCCCGAACGGGCTTCTGGCTCAACCTCCTGGGCATCGTGCAGATCACCCTGGTGGTCTACTACCTCATGCCCATGGTCTGGGGCATCGACCTCTCCGTCATGCCCGACTGGGCCATCCCCAAGAAATAGACAATGAGCCCACAGCCGGCCGGACAAGAGTCCGGCCGGCCCCGGGCGCGCGGCGCGCGCGAGACCGCGTCCCGTCGGCCCTGTCCGGGCAGACACGGCCGGAACCGGGCGGACCCGGCTCCGGCGGCCCCGGGCCGAAACCTCATGGACGCGCACGCAAACAACCGAGGAGGACCATGAACATCCGCAACATCATGAACACGCGCATCCACCGCATCGCGCCCGACGAGGGTTTCGAGTCGGTGCTGCGCGCCATGCGCGGCATGCCCGCGCGCCTGCTCCACGTGG
>NZ_JBZVFJ010000217.1:0-4194 GCF_058402725.1 Fundidesulfovibrio sp.
GGGCCTCCTCGCGGAGGCCCGGCGCAGGAAGCCGCGGCGGGGCCTTCCCCTACACTTTCCCGTTGATATTGAGCCCCTTGCCCATGTACGCGCCCTCCAGGACCTTGGTCTGGAAGTCGTAGTCCGCGTCGAACCCGCCGGAGCCGGAGCCCCCCGCGTTCATGTAGTCCAGCGTGGTTTTCACCACGCCCGCGCCGAAAAGCTGCTTGGAGGTCTTGGCGTCGAGAGTCGCTCCGGACGTTCCGGACACACCGCTCATGTCGTTGGTCATGGTCACCTCCCCGGGGAACGGACCGCGCCGCTTCATCCTTCTTATCGGCAGCGCCGCCCCGGTCTTTAGCAGCCTGATGAAAAATCCTCGCTGGCTGCGTTGCAGGGGAAAAGCCAAACCCTCACGTATGAGAAATACGCTTCGGGCTTGGCTTTTTCCCAGCGCCTTGCCAGCGAGTTTTTTGAACAGGCTGCAAGAATCGACTTTTTCTACGGGCTGTCAGGGCGGAGGGGACTTTTTCACCCCGGGAGCCTCCGCGCGCGGCGCGAAAAAGGCCCGGCCCCGCACGCGGGACCGGGCCTCGGAGGCGGCTGATCGAACAGGCCTACTTCACCTCTTCCACGGGGTACCTGGCGCCCTTCCAGGCGTAGATGCCGCCGGGGAAGCGCGAAACGTTGGCGTAGCCCAGCTTTTTGGCCCACAGCGCGCCGTTGTCGCTGCGCGTGCACTTGACGAAGCCGCAGTAGAACACGATGGCCCGGTTCTTGTCCGGGCCGAGCAGGGCCTCGAAATCCTTGACGCTCTTGCCTCCGGTCTTTGCGGCGTCCCACTCGGGCATGGGCTCGATGGGGAACTCGAAGGACACCGCGCCGGGCACGTGCTCCTTCTTGAAGGAGGCCTCGTAGGGCATGGTGTCCACCACGAGCACGGGCTTCTTCTCATCCAGGAGCTTCTTCAGTTCTTCGGCGGTCACCAGGGGGTAGCCGCCCTTCACGGTCTCCCGGGCAAGCTTCACGGCCAGGGCTTCCTTGTCCAGCTCTTCCTCGAACATGTCCTTGGCGAACGCGCCGGCCCCTCCGGCGGTGAGGATGGCCAGCAGGGCCACCAGCGACAACGCGAAACGAAACGCCATGATCTTCCTCCAGTCGGTCGAGTGGTTACTGTTTCCGCCACGGGACGCCCCGCCCGGCGGTGATGCAACGTCTTTCCTGGCCCGGCGCGCCTCACGCCGGGGCGACGTCCGCACCGCGCGCCCGGCGTCTGCGCCAGAACAGGAAGGCTGCGGCGGCCAGCATGGCCCCGTCGCGCCACAGGGCCTGCCGGATGGACCCGAAGGCCTCGCGCTCCGGGTCCGAGGGGCCGTAGCAGCCGCAATCGATGTCCAGCCCCATGCGCAGGGCGTGCGCCAGCACGGCCACGAAGACGAGGAGCAGCGCCGTGGTGAGTTCCAGGCCCCAGCGCATGTCCAGGAGCAGCAGTACGGCGGCGGCCACCTCCAGGCAGGGCAGCGCCACCGAGAGCGGCCCCACCAAGGCGTCGGGCAGGATGCCGAAGGCCCGCACCGTCACGGCGAACACCTCGGGGTTGCCAAGCTTCACCGCCCCGGCGGCCAGGAAGGCCAGGGCCAGCCCCGCCCTGACGATGCGGTCGGCCCATTCGCCCAGGCCCGCGCGGACAGGATGCGGCGTAGCGCCCGTGTTCGATCGACAGGTCCCTGCGTCCATGACCGCCCTCCTTCGGGCGCTTCTAAATGAGTTCGATCGACTGATCCAATCGCTTGTCGGGATGGCGGGCGTCTCCCCGCATCGGCGGCGGCTATGGGACCCCCCTGCCCGCCCGCCCGGCGGCGCACTTGCCACGGGAGGGGCTTTCTGGCAGAGTGCGGCGGAACTTGACGAGGAAAGTATGTCTAACCAATCGAAAAAAGGTTCTTTTTGGCTCTCGGCCACCCGGGCGCAGGCCCGCGATACGGGCATGGCCCTGGTGCTGGTGTGCCTGCTCGCGGCCTGGTTCACGGCGAACCGCACGTGGCTGGGCGTCGGCATCCTGCTGCTCGTGCTGGACATGACCTGGCCTTCGGCGTTCAAGGTCCCCGCCAAGCTCTGGCTGGGCCTGGCCCACGCCCTGGGCACGGTGATGTCCAAGCTGCTCCTCTCCGTCGTGTTCTTCGTCGTGCTCACGCCCATGGGGCTCGTGCGAAAGGCCCTGGGCAAGGACCCCATGCAGGTCCGGCGGTTCAAGAGCGGCCCCGAGAGCGTCTTCCGCGAGCGCGGCCACACCTTCACCGCCGCCGACATCGAAACACCCTACTAATCCAGGTACACCACCATGAGCTTTCTCGGCGATCTCTGGGGCTTTCTCAAAGTCCGCAAGAAGTTTTGGCTTCTGCCCATCATCCTGGTCCTGCTGCTCTTCGGCGTGCTCATCGTGCTGACAAGCGGCTCGGCCATCGCGCCGTTCATCTACACGCTGTTCTAGGCCGCCCCCGGGCGCCGCAAACGCTTCCGCCGCCGGGCCGTCCCGGCGGCGGTTCCAGGAACCCCCCATGTCCGAAGCCATTCTCGGCATCTCCGCCTACTACCACGACTCGGCGGCGGCGCTCGTCATCGACGGCGAGATCGTGGCCGCAGCCCACGAGGAGCGCTTCACCCGGCGCAAGCACGACGCCTCGTTCCCCGCCAACGCAGCCTCCTACTGCCTGGCCGAGGCGGGCCTGGCCTTCAAGGAGCTCACGGCCGTCGCCTTCTACGACAAGCCCTTCCTCAAGTTCGAGCGCCTGCTGGAGACCTACCACGGCTTCGCGCCCTCGGGCCTGACGAGCTTCCTGTCGGCCATGCCGGTGTGGATCAAGGAAAAGCTCTTCATGGGCAAGATGCTGCGCGACGAATTCGCCAAGCTGGGGCCGGGCAGGCCCCAGGTGCTCTTCCCCGAACACCACCTCTCCCACGCGGCCAGCGCCTTCTACCCCTCGCCCTTCGAGGAGGCCGCCATCCTGACCATCGACGGCGTGGGAGAGTGGGCCACCACGGCCATCGGCCACGGCAAGGGCAAGGACATCACCTTCCTGCGCGAGCTGGACTTCCCCCACTCCCTGGGCCTGCTCTACTCGGCCTTCACCTACTACTGCGGCTTCAAGGTGAACTCCGGCGAGTACAAGCTCATGGGCCTGGCCCCCTACGGCAACCCCGGCGCGCAGCGCGTGGCCGACTTCAAGGCCAAGATCCTCGACCAGCTCATCGATCTGCGCCCCGACGGCTCCATGCTCCTGAACATGGACTACTTCGGCTACGCCACGGGCCTGCGCATGTGCAACGAGGCCGCCTGGGAGCGTCTCTTCGGCCTGCCCAAGCGCGCCTCCGAGACCGAACTGACCCAGGACTACATGGACATGGCCCTGGCCATCCAGCAGGTGACCGAGGACGTGGTCATGCGCCTGGCGCGCACCGCCAGGGAGCTGACGGGCGCGAAGAACCTGACCATGGCCGGGGGCGTCTCGCTCAACTGCGTGGCCAACGGCAAGCTCATCCGCGAGGGCGTGTTCGAGGACGTGTGGATCCAGCCCGCGGCGGGCGACGCGGGCGGCGCCCTGGGCGCGGCCCTTTCCGCCCACCACATCTGGAAGGGCCACGAGCGCACCCCCCACAAGCGCGACGCCATGCGCGGGGCCTACCTTGGCCCCGAGTTCTCGGCCGCCGACGTGAAACGCCTGGCCGCGCGACGCCATGCCCCCTTCAAGCATTTCGACGACTTCGACGCCCTGGCCCGCAAGGTCTCTGGCCTGCTGGCCCAGGGCAACGTGGTGGGCTGGTTCCAGGGACGCATGGAGTACGGCCCGCGCGCCCTGGGCAACCGCTCCATCCTGGGCGACCCGCGCAACCCCGAGATGCAGAAGAAGCTCAACCTGAAGATCAAGTACCGCGAGGGTTTCCGCCCCTTCGCCCCCTCCGTGCTGGAGGAGGCCATCGGGGACTACTTCGACATCGACCGCCCCTCGCCCTACATGCTCCTGGTGGCCCCCGTGCGTTCCGAACGGCAGAACCCCCTGCCCGAAGGCTACGACGACATGGGCATGTGGGAGCGGCTCTACGTGCTGCGCTCCGACCTGCCCGCCATCACCCACGTGGACTACTCCGCGCGCATCCAGAGCGTGAGCCGCGACGTGAACGAGCGCTACTGGCGGCTCATCGACGCCTTCCGCCAGA
>NZ_JBZVFJ010000218.1:0-4117 GCF_058402725.1 Fundidesulfovibrio sp.
GAGCAGCGCCGCGCCGCACAGGCCCAGCAGGGTGGTCAGGGCCACGGTCTTCTGGCCGAGCTTGCGCGCGGGCAGAAGCTCCACCAGGGCGAACATGCCGCCCTCGCCCTTGTTGTCGGCGCGCAGGATGAAGGAGACGTATTTCACGGTGATCACCACCGTGAGCGACCAGAAGATCAGCGAGAGCACGCCCAGCACGTTGGCGGGCGAAAGCTCGATGGCGTGCAGGCCGTGGAAGCATTCCTTCACGGCATAGAGGGGCGAGGTGCCGATGTCGCCGTAGACCACGCCCAGCGCGCCCAGGGCCAGGGCCAGGGTGCGCTTGGTGCTGTCCGGTTCGCCGGAGGGGTGGGACGCCATGGCGGGCTTGTATGCGCCGGGGAGCGGGCGTGTCAAATCGTCGGGTTCGACGCTTCCCGGGCCAGCACCCTTTCCAGGAGCACGCGGTAGATGGGCTTGGTCCCCAGCGAGGCGGCGGTGGCCGCCGCAGTGATGCAGGCCAGCATGAGCGGCAGGGTGAGCTGGTAGTTGCGCGTCATCTCCAGGATGAGCACCATGCCCGTCATGGGGGCGCGCACCGTGGCCGCGAAGAGCGCGCCCATGCCCGCCACGGCGAAGGCGTCCGGCGGGGGGCAGGAGCCCGGGAACAGGGCCTGGGCCGAGGCCCCGAAGAACACCCCCCAGAGCGTGCCCAGGGCCAGCATGGGCGCGAAGATGCCCCCCGGAGCGCCCGAGGCGTAGCTGAGCATGGTCAACGGGAACCGCACGGCGAAGAGGGCCATCAGGCTCCAGGCCGGACCGGCCAGGGCGTGGTCCAGCACGGCCGAGAGCGTGGCGTGGCCGCCCCCGGCCGACACGGGCCAGGCCCAGGCGCACAGGCCCGTGAGCGCGCCCACGGCCAGGGCGGCGGTCAGGCGCGGGCGCGCGGCCAGGGGCTCGAAGAGGTCCAGGGTGCGCGTGAGGCAGGCGTTGAAGGCCGTGCCCGCCAGCCCCACGGTGAGCCCGAAGGCCAGGAACAAGCCCAGGGAGGCGGGGTCCGGGTCCGGCAGCAGGGGCATGGGGATGGCCTGGCCCGGTCCCGCCAGGAGCAGGCAGGCCACCTGGGCGGCGGCGCAGGCCACCACCACGCAGTGGAAGGAGACGAAATCGAAGTGGAAGTGCTCGCGCATCTCCTCCACCACGAAGAGCACTCCGGCCAGGGGCGCGCCGAAAGCGGCCGCCAGCCCGGCCCCGGCCCCGGAGGCGGCCAGGCAATGGCGGGCGTAGGCCGCGTCGCGTCCGAAGAGCCAGGCCGTGAGGCGTCCAAGGGCCGCGCCCATCTGGATGGTGGGTCCCTCGCGGCCCAGGGCCAGCCCGCTGCCCAGGGCGGCTGTTCCCGCCGCGAACTTCACCAGGAGCACCCTGGCCCAGCGAAAGGGCCGCAGCCCGGCCAGCGCGCCCTCCACCTCCTGGATGCCGCTGCCGCCCGCTTCGGGGGCGAAGCGGCGCACGGCCCACACGGCAAGCCACGTCAGCGCGGCCGTGGCCAGCATGGACGCGGCCCAGGCCAGAGCGCCTGAGCGCGAGACCAGGTGGAGCCGCAGGGCCTGGACGCCGTCCGCCGCCAGATGGAAGGCCGTGGCCAGGGTCCCGGCCGCGCCGCCGGTAAGGGCGGCCAGGGCGAAGAGCGTGGCGAAGCGCCTGGGCGCGGCGAGCTCGGCCCGGCCTGGGTCGGCGCGGTCAAGCTCCGCGCGGTCGGTGTCGGGGGGGTGCATGGGCGGCCTCCGCGTCCATCCTATCCCGGAGCCGGGCGCGAAACAAGGCCGCCGGGTTTTCGCCCGGACCTTGCGCCAAGCCCCGGGAGGGGGTATCCGGGGGCCATCATCCCTGCGATCAAGGAGTGCGCGATGCGAACGATTCTTTTTGCCCTGGCCGCGCTCTGCGTGGCCGCCACGGCCCAGGCCCAGCAGCAGCGCGTCTACGAGTGCGTGCGTCCGGACGGCACGGTGATCTGCACCGTCTCCGACACCTCGGGCGACCCCAGCGTGACCTGCAACTACGAATGCGTGGACTGCAACATGGTCTGCGCGGCCAGGATGCGCCTGGCGGAGGACAAGGCCGGCAAGGAGGTTCCCGTGGCGCCGCCCGCGGTGAAGGGCGAGCGGCGCAAGGCCTCGGGCGGCCAGCCCGAGACGCGCGAATACTGCCGCAAGGCCTTTGAGGAGTGCCGCGCCAAGTGCAAGGCCGACCCCAAGAACAAGCGCAAGTACGACATGGACGCCTGCCTCTCCAGCTGCGACAGCTGGTATTCGGGCTGCGGTATGGGCGGGCAGTAGCCTCCCACCGGAGCGTGACGCGAAACGCCCGGCCGTGCAAGCGGCCGGGCGTTTCGCGTCGGGGGCCTTGAAAACACCAACCCCCCCGGGATGGGGGGGCTGATGCGAGGGTGGAGGAGGACCTCCCCGGGCGTGGCTAGCTCCCGGGCAGGCTTGTGAGGGACATCTATTGCACGGGGATGGACCGGAACACCGGCTGTCCCTGGCGTTTGAAGAGCACGACCACCGCGCCCCTGGCCTTGCCTTCCTTCTCGATGATGGAGGCGGCCTCTTCGGGGGTGGCGACCGGGCGCTGGTTGATCTCCATGAGCACGTCGCCCCGGCGCAGTCCGGCCTCGGCGGCGGCGGAGTTCTGGGCCACGTCCACCACCAGCAGCCCCCCGGCGGGCTTGCCGGTGCGGGGATCGGTGGCGGAGAGGGTCATGCCCAGGGTGTCGCCGCCCTTGGCCTGGGCGGGGTCGTCGCCCATCTGGCCCAGGGCCTTGGCGTCGCGTTCCATGAGGGTCACCTTGGCGGTCTGGGACTTGCCCTTGCGCAGGTAGGTGACGGTGACGGGCTCGCCGGGGTTCATGTTGCCGATGCGGGTGGTCAGGTCGTGGGAGTCGGCCACGGGCTGTCCGTTCACGGCGGTGATCACGTCGCCGGAGGCCAGTCCCGCCTTTTCGGCGGCGCTGCCGGGGCCCACCTGGCTCACCAGGGCGCCCTTGGCCTCGGACAGTCCCAGGGCCTTGGCGGTGTTTTCGTCCACGGACTGGATGGTCACGCCCAGCATGCCCCGGCTGACCTTGCCCTTGTTCTTGAGCTGGGCCACCACGTCCTTGGCGATGTTGGCGGGGATGGCGAAGCCGATGCCCTGTCCCGAGGCGATGATGGCGGCGTTGATGCCCACCACTTCGCCGTCCAGGTTCAGGAGCGGTCCGCCGGAGTTGCCGGGATTGATGGAGGCGTCGGTCTGGATGAAGTCGTCATAGGGTCCCGCGCCGATCACGCGGCCCTTGGCCGAGACGATGCCCGCCGTGACGGTGTGGGCCAGGCCGAAGGGGTTGCCGATGGCCACCACCCAGTCGCCCACGCGCAGCTTGGCGGAGTCGCCCAGCTTGAGGAAGGGCAGGGAACTGCCGTTGTCGATCTTGAGCAGCGCCAGGTCGGTCTCGGGGTCGGTGCCCACCACGCGCGCCTGGATGGTCTTTTCGCCCTTCTGGAGCTTCACGTTCACCTTGTCGGCCTTTTCCACCACGTGGTTGTTGGTGATGATGTAGCCGTCTGCGGAGATCAGGAAGCCGGAGCCCAGGGAGCGGGAGCGCTTCTGCTGTTGCTGCTGGGGGTTCTGGTTGAAGTATTGATCGAACTGCTCGAAGAAATCGTCGAAGGGTGTGCCCCGGGGGATCTGCATGCGCGGCTGGCGCTGCGACTGCTTGGGGGCGGTTTCGGTGAAGATGTTCACCACGGCCGGTCCGGCCTTTTCGGCCAGATCGGCGATCCTGGGCAGCTCCGCGAGGGCCTGCCCTGCCGCAAACAGGACGATGAGGGCGCTGAAGAGGGAGAGCTTGAACAGATTCGTCCGATGCATGGTTCACTCCTGGTTTCGGGCCGCGTCGCGTCCCGTGATGCCAGGAGTTAATCGCCGTGAATGACAGGAAGCTTTCCGAGGGATGAACAGAAATTCATCATGCTGGATTGCCCTAGGGTTTTCTTGGACACCAACTTGGACGTATGGAGCGGACGTCCTGGAGGTGTCAGATGGTCATGACCTGCTCGGCCCTTTTCGGACCAGCTGAAACTTGAGAAGGTGTCTCCCGACG
>NZ_JBZVFJ010000219.1:0-3974 GCF_058402725.1 Fundidesulfovibrio sp.
CCAGGGCGGCCGCCTGCTCGGTGGTGGCCTGGGAGAGGCTCTGGGCCGAGGCCGAAAGCTCCTCGCTGCCTGCGGCCATGTTGGTGGCCCCGGCCTGGACCTCGGCCACCACGGTGCTCAGGCGATCCACCATGTCCTTCATGGAGTTGAGCAGGGCGTCCTCCTCGGAGCGGGGCTTCACGGCCACGCGGAGGTCGCCTTCGGAGAGCTTGCGGGCCACGTCGGCCACGAAGCGCTCGGTTTTGAGCATGGTCTTGATGGATTCCAGCAGGACGTCCTTGTCGGAACGTTTGGATACCGCCAGCCCTTCGAGTTCTCCCTGGGCCAGGTGGGTGGCGATGTTCGCGACCTCGCGTTCGGCGTCTCTCACCTTGCGCAGCGCGTCAGCCAGGATGCCGATCTCGTCTTTCTGGTGGATGCCCAGGTCCTGCTCCAGGTCGCCCCGGGCAAGCCCTTCCGCGAAAGCCACGCCCTTGGCCAAGGGGCGCGTGATGACCCGGGACGTGATGACCGTGAACGCGACTGCGATCAGCACGGCCAGCACGGTCAGGGTGATCACCACGCGGACGGCCATGGAGCTTTTCCCGTCGTATTCCGCATCGCCCTTGGCGTTCTCGTCGGCAAGCGCGGCGGTGATCTCTTCCAGGGGGGTGAGGGTTTCCGCGCGCACCTTGTCTATGGCGTCGTCAAGCGCGCGCAGGGCCTCCTCTGCCTCGGCAAGTTCCGCCGAGTCCCTTGATTCCTTCGACAGCTTCTCGATGACCGCAAGCCTGGGAAGCATCTGGTTTTCGAACATGTCGAGATAGCGCTGGTAATTGTTCGCGAACCGCTTGGCGAGTTCCTTCTCGTGCGCTGTGTCGGCCAAGGAATCGACTCGCTTCATACCGTCGCGGGCCGAATTCTTGGCCTGGGAGAAGTTGGAGATGGTCTGGCTCATGTTCCGGTTTATCTGCGCGTCGGCGATGATGGTGTACAAGGCGGAGACGCGCAGCGACGTGTCCATGATCTCCTTGAGATCCGAGGAGCGTTTCGCTCCGTGGTCCTGTATGTCCCCAAGGTTGGTCATGGTCAAAATCTGAAAAGCGCTCAAGGAAATGAACATGCAGATTACGACGGTATATCCCAAGGCGAGCTTTGAAGACACTTTCAGATTTTGAATCATACTCACTCCTGCTGGTTGAAACGTAATGCGCGCGGAGACACGTTGAAATCACCGACGATCGATTCGATGGGCAGTCCCGTGACCTGCGAGCTGCCCCGCCCGGGGCCTTGCGAAACCGGGCGGCTTTCCGGTGCGGCGACATCGACAGGTTTGGCCATGAGGTTCGCAGCGTTCCCCATGCGGGGGACTCTTCTGTCGGCTCTGTTGCGTGGCCGCCGCAGCAGGCGAGGGGCGCGGGGCTCCTTCCGCAGGCCATGCAGAGGGAATCGACAATGCCGAAGCCATAGCACAGGCGGGGGGAATGTCCACGAAAATGGTGTCCTATGTTCCGGCGGTCTCCGGCGGGCCTTGGCGCGGTCCGCCGGACGTGCTACCCGGGTGGCGTCGCTCGTGGCCCCGTCATCCCACGCCTACCCTGCGAGGCTTTCCATGCAGATCGTCACGTCGCCCAAGGAGTTCTCGTCCGTCTGCCGCGCCTGGCGCGCCGAGGGCCGCAAGCTGGCCCTGGCCCCCACCATGGGCTACCTCCATGCCGGACACCTCTCGCTCTTCACCTGGGCCAGGACCAACGCCGACAAGGTGGCCGCCACCATCTTCGTCAACCCCACCCAGTTCGGCCCCGGGGAAGACCTCGACCGCTACCCGCGCGACCCCGAGGGCGACGCCGCCAAGGCCCGCGAGGCCGGGGTGGACCTCCTCTACATGCCCCAGGCCCGCGACATGTACCCCCAGGGCTTCGCCACCACCGTGAGCGTGGCCGGGCTCACCTCCGGGCTCTGCGGGCGCTCGCGCCCCGGGCACTTCGACGGCGTGGCCACCGTGGTCGCCAAGCTCCTGGTGCAGGCCCTGCCCGACGTGGCCGTGTTCGGCCGCAAGGACTGGCAGCAGCTGGCCGTGATCCGCCGCCTTGCCGCCGACCTGGACCTGCCCGTGAACATCGAGGGCCGCCCCATCTTCCGGGAGCCCGACGGGCTGGCCATGAGCTCGCGCAACGCCCTGCTCTCGCCCGAGGAGCGCGCCCAGGCCCCCCACGTGCGCAAGGGCCTGCTCCTGGCGCGCGAACTGGCGGCGGCCGGGGAGCGCTCGCCGCGCAAGGTGATCGGGGCCGTGGAGGACTACTACCGCTCCGAGATGCCCCTGGCCCGCACGGACTATGTGGAGTGCGTCCACCCCGAGACCATCCAGCCCGTGGGCGACGCCTCCGGCCCGGCGCTCCTGGCCGTGGCCGTGAAGTTCCCGGGCGCGCGGCTCATCGACAACGCCCTGCTCTCCGGAGAGGAGGACCATGCGTGATCAATCACGGGAAAATCGCATCAGACATTTGACAAGCCTTCCGGTCTTGTGACACATGGCCTAGCGGCCTTCACCGGCCGCCATCCTTCGTCTTTTCCATCGCCGAAACCGGCGAATCATCTTCCGCGGGAGGAACATTCATGGTCGCCGCTTCCAAGGGCAAGTATCTCTTCACTTCCGAATCCGTGACCGAAGGCCATCCGGACAAGGTCGCGGACCAGATCTCCGACGCCGTTCTCGACACCATCTTCAGCCAGGACCCCGAGGCCCGCGTGGCCTGCGAAACCCTGGTGACCACCGGCGTCGCGTTCATCGCGGGCGAGATCACCACCTCCGCCTTCGCCGATTTCGCGGGCATCGTGCGCGAGACCGTGAAGAACGTGGGCTACAACAGCTCCCAGATGGGCTTCGACTGGGAGACCTGCGCCGTCATCTCCTCCATCGACAAGCAGTCTGCGGACATCGCCCAGGGCGTCGACCGCACCAAGCCCGAGGAGCAGGGCGCCGGCGACCAGGGCATGATGTTCGGCTTCGCCGTCAACGAGACCGACACCCTCATGCCCGCCCCCATCTACTACGCCCACAAGCTCTCTCGCCGCCTGGCCTACGTGCGCAAGGAGAAGATCCTCGACTTCCTGCGCCCCGACGGCAAGACCCAGGTCTGCGTGGAATACCAGGACGGCAAGCCCGTGCGCATCGACAACATCGTCGTCTCCTCCCAGCACGACGAGCACGTGAGCTACGACGACCTCGTGGACGCCATCAAGCACGAGGTGATCCTCAAGGCCCTGCCCGAGAACCTCGTGGACAAGGCCACCAAGATCTACATCAACCCCACCGGACGCTTCGTGATCGGCGGCCCCCTGGGCGACTGCGGCCTCACCGGGCGCAAGATCATCCAGGACACCTACGGCGGCATGGGCCACCACGGCGGCGGCGCCTTCTCCGGCAAGGACCCCTCCAAGGTGGACCGCTCCGCGGCCTACTTCGCCCGCTACGTGGCCAAGAACGTGGTGGCCGCTGGCCTGGCCCACCGCTGCGAAGTGCAGATCGCCTACGCCATCGGCGTGGCCGAGCCCGTCTCCGTGCTGGTCAGCTCCGGCGGCAACAGCGAGTTCTCCGACGAGGCCCTCACCAAGGCCGTGCGCGATGTCTTCGACATGCGCCCCTACTTCATCACCAAGCGCCTGGACCTCAAGCGCCCCATCTACCTGAAGAGCTCCTGCTACGGCCACTTCGGCCGCGAGCTGCCCGAGTTCACCTGGGAAAAGACCGACGCCGTGGCGGACCTGAAGACCGCCATGAAGATCTAGTCCCGCCAGGCGAAAGCCGCTCCGGGGCCGGGAGGACAAGCGTCCTTCCGGCCCTTTTTCGTGCCCGGCGGTACGTCGCCCGGCAGCCCGTCCGGGCGCGCCCGGCGCGCAAGGATCGGCGGGGCGTCTGCAGACCGGCCCGGGCAGACCCGGTCGAACGGGCGGATCATGGGCGAGTGGTGAAGAAACTTCTCGCGATTTGACAT
>NZ_JBZVFJ010000220.1:0-3963 GCF_058402725.1 Fundidesulfovibrio sp.
GGCGGCCTGGCGCGGGGCGATGCCCAGGGCCTTGAAGAGCCCGCGCGCGTGCTCCCAGTCGTTGGCGTCGATGCGGTCCAGCAGGGCCACATACCGCGCCAGCGGCTCGCGCGGCTCGCGCAGCAGGGCCTTCTTGAGGGACTCGTCCAGGGGCATGTCGGACAGTATGTCCTTCATCTTCATGTCCATGAGCCCGTCCACGTTGCGCAGAAGGCCCAGCAGGAAGAGCGTGTCACCCGCCGTGCCGGGGGTGAGCCCCGCATCGGTCAGGCGGGAGAGGAAGAACGCTCCGTTGAGGGTGCGCAGGGAGAGCTCCCGCCCCCTGCCACTGGGGTCCAGGTCCGAGAGCACGGCGGCGGTGGCCCACTTGCGTATGGCGTCGAGCCCGGCCAGGGAGGCCGCGCGCGCCAGGGAGTCTATCTTGCCGTCGAGCATGCAGAAGGCGGCCGAGTTCACGAATTGGAGCAGGCGCACGCTGAGGGCCTGATCCGTGGAGAGGGCGTCCACCACGGCCCCCAGGCTCGCCTCCTCGTCGGAGAGCACCTTGAGCAGGCGCAGGCGCGCGGCCTTGAGCGAGGGCAGCTTCTTTCCCGAAAGCTCCTTGGGGTGCGAGAAGAAATAGCCCTGGAAGTAGTTGAAGCCCAGGAAGCGGCAGCCCTCGAAGGCCTCCCAGCTCTCGATGCGCGAGGCCACCAGCCCGCCGCGCCAGGCGCCCAGGTCCTTCTTGAGCCTGGCCACCTCGCGGCCGGTGGAGGCGTCCACGGGCACCTTGATGAAGTCCGCCAGGGGGACCAGGCCGTTCTCCCGGGCCTGACAGCCGGGAGTGAAGTTGTCCAGCAGGAAACAGTAGCCCTTTTCCTTGAGTTCGTCGCAGGCCCTGCGGAACCTCTCGTCGGCCTGGATGTCGCTGGGCACCTCCAGGATGGTGCGCTCGGGCGGCAGCGCCAGCACGTAGCCCGAAAGGATGTTGTCGTAGCCCACGTTCACGGTGATTTTCTCGCGCGGCCCAAGCCCCTTGGTGGCCAGGGAGAAGCCGTCGGCGATCACCTGATTGGTGGCGTCGTCGAAATCGGTGATCAGGGCGCACTCGTCGCCCTCGCATTTGCGGAACAGCAACTCGTGCGCAAACACGTCCAGTTCCTTGGAGAAAATGGGCTGCCGCGCCATGAACAGGTCCACGGCGTGGCCGGGACCATGGAATGATCGATGCATGATGACTCCCCAATGAGAAGACGCCAGCCGGAACGGACGCACACGGCGATGGCGATTCGCCCCACTCTCGGAGATTGCATCCATGGTCCGAAGCGGTCAAGCGATAACTCTTTCCGACCGCCAAGGAGTGAAATGCGTTCTACCGCGCGGCCGCGGCGTCCAGGAAGCGCGCCATGGAGGCAGTCAGCTCTTCCAGGGAGTCCAGGTGCAGGTATTCCCCGGCCGTGTGCTGGGTGCCGTCGCCTCGTGCGCCCCAGACCGCCCCGGGGATGCCCCGCTCGGAGAGGAAGCGGGCGTCCGTGGCCCCGTGGGAGCGGCCGCGCTCCAGGCCCGGCACGCACGACTGGAGCAGATCCAGCAGCGGGGAATCGCCCCCGTTGAACTGCACGCTCTGGTTGGTCAGCTCCAGTTCGCCCCGCACGGCGGCGCGCACGGCGGCCTTGAGGGCCTCGGGGTCCTCTTGTTCGGTGTGGCGGATGTCCAGAAGCGCCCAGGCCTCGGCCGGGACCATGTTCACCACCGTGCCGCCCTGGATCACGCCGATGTTCAGGGTCTTGTGCCAATGCTCGGGGGCGTCGTCGGTGAAGAGGGCGCGCACGCGGGCTAGGTCGGCCAGGAGGGCCTCGATGGCGTTCTCGCCCATCCAGGGGCGCGCGCCGTGGGCCGCCTTGCCCCGGGCCGTGAGCCGGAAGCGGATCACGCCCTTCTGGAGCGTCACCAGGGTGCGCGGGCTGCCGCCGTCCAGGGCGATGCCCAGGTCGGCCTGGACGCGCTGCAGGGCGTGGCGCGCGCCGTTGCGGCCGCCGGTCTCCTCGTCGCCGGTGAGCAGCACGCCCAGGGGCATGGCCCCGCCGCGCTCCTTCTGACGCTTCAGGAAGACCATGGCCAGGGCCACGGCGTACTTGTCGTCGATGGCCCCCCGGCCAAAGAGCTTTCCGTCTTCCTCGCGGGGTTCGAAGAGGGCCTCGGGCGCGGCCACCACGTCGTAGTGGGCCATGAGCAGCACGCGGCAGCGCCCGGGTTCGGGCAGGGCCAGGATGGACTCCACGCCCTGATGCTCCAGGCGTTCGAAACCGATGCCCCAGGCGTCCAGGGTGGCGGCGATGCGGTCCGCGCAGGCCTTGCGCGCCCCCGGATCGGCGGCGGTGGAGGGAAAGCGGATGAAGGCCTTGGTCAGGTCGACGATTTCGCGGGTGAGGGCGTCCATGGGCGGGAGTCTGACCAAAGGCCGGGCCATCTGGCAAGCGCTTTCGCATGGACGGCGGGGTTGCCCGCCGCGCGCGTCCGGTCTATCATGCCACAACGCCAACGCGCCAAGGAGGCCCGATCCATGGATCCCCGCGAAGCGGTCCACCGCCTGTACATCCACAAGCTGCTCTACCGCCGCGTCCTGGAGGCCCAGGACGGCCGCCAGGAGGCCATCCGGGAGCTTCTGGGGGCCGTTCGGCCGGACATGTCGGCCCAGGCCGCGGCCTGCGTGGCCGAGACCGTGCCGCCGCTCTTGCCGGAGCTGCACCGCAAGTGGATCGGCCAGTTCGTGGACACCCTCCTGGGCACCGCCGATCCCCAGCAGATGGCCATCCTCTGCGACGGCACGGAGGAGAACAACGCCGCCCTGGCCCTGGCCTATGTGATGTTCCTTGAATCCGAGCGCATGGAAGTCGAGATCGTCAAGGATCTCGCCGGGATCGAGAGCCTGGGAGGCGTGGGCCTGGCCGACGTGGCCGCCACGCTCTGCACCAGGCTTACGGCCGTGGAAGAGTCCCTCGTGGAGGAACGCCGCGCCAAGGCCCGAGAATACCAGATGAAAGCAGGGTCGGAAAAGACCCACTGACCATCGTTCGCCCACGGCCTTGACCCCGGCACGCTCGTGGGCTAGAAAAAAGGCGAAGCGTGCCCGGGACCGCGAGGTTCCGGGCAAGCGCTTTTTTTATCTCACGCCTCCCCAGGGAGGCAATCAGAGGGAACGCACCATGCAATCCATCCCCATCTCGATGCAAGGTTTCCGCCGCCTCGAAAGGGAACTGGACGACCTCAAGAAGGAACGTCCGGCCGTCATCCAGGCCATCGCCGAGGCCCGTGAAGAAGGAGACCTGCGTGAAAACGCGGGCTACGACGCCGCCCGCGAACGCCAGGGAATGCTCGAGGCCCGCATCCGCTACATCGAGGGCCGCCTGGCCACCAGCCAGGTCATCGACCTGGCCACCCTGGACGGCGACCGCGTCACCTACGGCGCCACCGTGGAGATCGAGGACGTGGAGACCGGCGAGTCCAAGACCTGGACCCTGCTCGGCCCCGACGAAAACGATCCCGCCAAGGGCTCCATCTCGCTCCTCTCGCCCGTGGGCCAGGCCATGCTGGGCAAGGAGGAGGGCGACGAGATCGTGGTGGACGCCCCGCGCGGCAAAATCCGCTACGAGATCGTCTCCGTCCGCTTCCTGGGCGTCTTGCCCTAGCGTCCCGCGACGCGCCTCCAAGCCCCGGTCCACCCGGGGCTTTTTCGTTGCGTTCCCCCCGATCCCCGCCGCGCCCCCTGCCGGGCGCGGCCACGCCTCTGCAGACGCCCTCGCTCGTTTCTCCTTACGGATTTATTTTCCTGCAAACGGAACGATTCCGCCTGCTTGCCACGGCCTGCGCCTTCTTATAGGAATACAAAGTTTGCCCGCGAACCCGCCCCGGGCGCGCGCCCGGAACTTGCAAACCCCAAGAAGGCCTGCACTAAACAAATCACAACTCTTGCCCTTGTTCTGC
>NZ_JBZVFJ010000221.1:0-3951 GCF_058402725.1 Fundidesulfovibrio sp.
CCATGTTTCAGCTGTCCATAAGGGTTCGCCTGCTTCTCGGTTTCGCCACGGTGGCGGTCTTCGCGTTTGTCCTGGGGTATCTCGGACTCAAGGCCGCAGATACGGGAATGGGGGCGTTCAGTCAGGCCGTCTCTTACGACATGCCCCTGGCCATGGCCGTGGGAGACATGCGCTACCACATGAAGCGCACCGTCAGCGTCACGCGCACCCTGTTCTCCGACGCCCTCACCCCCCAGCAGCGCGCCACCCTCTACGAGGAGATCGACAGGGGCCGAAAGGACTACCGCAAGGCCATGGAGGACGTGGAGAAAATCATGACCTCCGAGGCCCAGAAGCGCCTCTTCGCCCAGCTCAAGGAGCGGCTGGTCCTTGGACGGGAACTCACGGGCAAGGTGTTGGGGCTCGTGAAGGAATACGAGGCCGACCCCACCAAGACGGACAAGCTGCGCCAGGCGTCTCAGATCACCGTCAACGAGATCGAGGCGGTGGACGCCCAACTCTATCCCCTGCTCGACGAGATCATCGCCCTGGTGCGCCAGGACGCGCAGCAGCAGAAGCTCGAACTATCGGCGGAACTGGAGCGCTCACGGACACTGGTGCTCGGCGTGTGCGCCGGGGCCGTGCTGGCGGCGCTGCTCCTGGGGCTTCTGGTGACGCGCTCCATCACCGGGCCCCTGGCCCAGGTGGGCGATTTCGCCGCAAGAATCACCCAGGGCGACTACGCTCATGCGCTCGAAGTGCGCAGCCGGGACGAGTTGGGGCGCATGGCCGACAACCTGCGCGAGATGGTGAGCCAGCTCAAGAACAAGCTCGGCTTCGCCTCCGGCGTGCTTCACGGCCTCACCACGCCCTGCGTGATTTGCGACACCCGGAACAAGCTGACCTTCACCAACCAGGCGATGCTCGATCTGCTGGAGCTCCCCGGCAAGCCCGAGGACTCCGTCGGCATGGACGTGGGCGAATACTTCTACGGCGAATTAAACCGCGCGACTATCACCCAAAAGGTGCTTCAGGATCGCCGGAATCAGCACGTGGAAAACGTGAACATGACCACCCGCAAGGGCTCCGCCCGTGTCTGCTGCGTGGACGTGGCCCCCATCTACGATCTCGACGGGCAGCTCATCGCCGCCATCGCCCTGGTGACCGACATCACCGCCAGCGTGCAGGCCCGGCGCGAGGCCGAGGAGGCCAGGACACAGGGCATGCTCCACGCCGCCGGGCAACTGGAGGGCGTGGTGGGGGTGGTCTCGGCCGCCTCGGAAGACCTGGCAGGGCAGATCGAGCATTCCAGCCAGGGGGCCGGGGAGCAGTCGCAGCGCGTGGCCGAGACGGCCGCCGCCATGGAGGAGATGAACGCCACGGTGCTCGAGGTGGCCAGGAACGCCTCCCACGCCGCCGAAACCGTCACCCGGGCCAAGAGCCAGGCCGAGGAGGGGGCGCGCGTCATGAGCCAGTTGGTCACGTTCATCGACCGGGTGCTGGTGAACGCCAAGCAGTCCCAGGAGGACATGGGCATCCTGGGCAAGCAGGCCGAGGGCATCGGCAACGTCCTGGACGTGATCTCCGACATCGCCGACCAGACCAACCTCCTTGCCCTCAACGCGGCCATCGAGGCCGCGCGCGCCGGAGAAGCCGGCAGGGGCTTCGCGGTGGTGGCCGACGAGGTGCGCAAGCTCGCGGAAAAGACCATGACCGCCACCAAGGAGGTGGGCGGCGCCATCCAGGGCATCCAGCAGGGCACCCGCAAGAATTACGTCCACGTGGAGCAGGCCGTGGGGGCCATCACAGAGGCAACGCGCCTGGCCAACGGGTCCGGCGAGTCCCTGGGCCAGATCGTGCGCCTGGTGGACGACACCTTCGACCAGGTGCGCTCCATCGCCACGGCCTCCGAACAGCAGTCCGCCGCCAGTGAGGAGATCAAGCGCAGCATCGAGGACATCAGCAGGATCTCCGGGGAAACCTCCCAGGCCATGCAGCGCTCCACCGACGTCGTGGAGGAACTCGCACGGCAGGCCCAGGTGCTCAAGGGGCTCATCGACCAGATGAAGGGCGGCGAGGGCTCTCCGGCGCTGGCGACCAAGGCCGGACGCAAGGCCCTGGCTTCCTAGAGGCTTCAGGGGGGCCGCCCGGGCGGCCCCCGTTCCAGCGCGGGATGGCCCGGCCGCGTTCCCGGCGGCCTGGATCAGGACCTCCCAGCGCCGCCCTCCTCATGCGATATCGGCGCAGGGAAGGGGTTGTCCCCGCACAGACGCCGGGCTAAAGAGATCGCTCAACCGCTTGCCACAAGGAGCCCCCCCATGATCCTGGCCTCTCTCGAAGGAAAACGCTGCCTCGTCACAGGCGCAGCGGGCAACGTGGGCTCCAAGCTCTGCGAGGCCCTCCTGGGGGCCGGGGCCTTCGTGGCGGGCGTGGACAACTTCTTTTCCGGCTACCGCTCCAACCTGGCTCCCTTCCAGGACCACCCGGCCTTCGCGTTCCACGAGCGCTCCATCCTGGAGCCGGACCTGCTGCCCGGGCTCGTCTCGCTCCACGGACGCTTCGACGCCGTGCTGCACATGGCCGCCGTGGTCAGCGTGCCCTGGTCCATGGACCACCCCGAGGAGACCATGGCCGTGAACCGCGACGCCACCCTGGCCCTGCACGCCCAGGCCCGGGAGAGCGGTGCGGGCGGCTTCGTCTTCGCCGGGTCCGCCGCGGAGTACGGCCTGCCCGTGGAGGGGGCCGTGCAGGAGGAGCAGGCCGGGGAGCCCCAGAGCCCCTACGGCTGGGCCAAGTACCTGGCCTCGAGGCACATCGCCGAATCCGGCTTCGGGGCCAGCGTGCGCTTCTTCAACCTCTACGGCCCGGCCCGGGGCAAGCCCGGCCCTTACGACGGCGTGGTGCGCCGCTTCCTGGCCATGGCCCTGGCGGACAAGCCTCTCACCGTGTTCGGCGACGGCGGCCAGACGCGCGACTTCGTCTGGGTGTATGACGCCGTGAACGCCGTACTCCTGGCCGCAGGACTGGCGGGGGAGCGGGGGCCGCTCGCGGGGGTGTTCAACGTGGGCACCGGGCGCTCCACCAGCGTGCTGGAGCTGGCCCGCATGATCCTGGGCGTCACCGGGCGCGAGCTGCCCGTGGAGAGCCTGCCCGAGCGCGCGGGCGACCTGCGCCACTCCCTGGCCGACACCTCGGCCCTGGCCCGGGCCGCAGGCTTCACCCCGTCCACCCCCTTCGAGCAGGGCCTGGGGCGCACCCTGGAGTGGTTCACGGCCCATCCGGACGAGCTGGCCTGAGGCGTCCGGCCGGGCCTGAGCCTCCGCGCGGCCTGATGGCCCGCCCTTTTTGCGTGGTCAGGCGCGCGCAAAGCTGCTAGGGATGGGGAAATCCGTTCCGTCCAAGGAGCCGCCATGCCCGCGCCCGTGAGCCCCTACACCATCCTGGCCCTGGCCCCCTTCGCACCCGTGTCCGCCTCGGGCTACCGGCCCCGCGTGGTGGAGGCCGACATCTACACCCTGGACGAGGCCCTGGCCGCCATGGCCCCCAGGCTCTGGGTGGAGCTGCCGCGCGACGTCTGCCCCGAGGGCGGCCTGGACGTGGCCGTGACCTCCTTCGCGGGCCTTCGCCCCGACGGGCTGGTGAAGAACGTGCCCTACCTGGCGGCCCTGGCCGGGTGCGAGGCCTACCTGGGCCAGGCCCGGGCATCGGGCGCGGCCCCGGAGGACGCGGCCCGGGAGATCCGCTCCCGCTGGCCCGCGCTGCCCCTGGACCTCACCGTGGCCCAGGCGCCGCCCAGGCCCGCACCCGCCGACTCCCAGGCCCTGGACGACCTGCTCTCCATGGTGGCCACCCAGGACGCCCCCCAGGCCCCCGGCGGCGGCCAGGGGCTGGCCGGATGGCAGGCTCAGGCCGGGACCCTCCTGGCCAGGACCCTCTCCGGGATCTTCGCCGACGCTGGCTGGCGCGCCCTGG
>NZ_JBZVFJ010000222.1:0-3946 GCF_058402725.1 Fundidesulfovibrio sp.
GCGGCGATTCTCGCGGCGATGTGGTGGCACGACCGGCGGCGACTCGTGCCGCGGTCGTCTTTCCCGACACCTGCCCCTCCTGCGGCTCCCGGGTTACGCGTTTGCCGGACGAGGCGGCCTGGCGCTGCCTCAACGTCTCCTGCCCGGCGGTGCTCAAGGGGGCCATCGTCTTCTTCGTCTCCAAGGCCGGGCTGGACATCGAGGGTGTGGGCAAACGCTGGATCGAGATCCTGGTGGAGAAGGGGATGGTCAAGTCCCCGGCCGACCTCTTCGCCCTCACCGTGGAGGATCTCCTGCCCCTGGAGCGCATGGGGGAGAAGCTGGCCGCCAACTTCGTGGAGGCCTTCGCCAAGGCCCGCCGGAGCGCCACCCTGGCCAGGCTCATAGCGGCCCTGGGCATCCGCCAGGTGGGGGCGCAGACCGCGCGCACCCTGGCCGGAGCCTTCCGGGATCTGGACGCCCTGGCCCGGGCCACGGCCGAGGAGCTGCAGCTGCTGCCCGACATCGGCCCCGAGGTGGCCCAGAGCCTGCGCGCCTTTTTCGAGAATCCCGGCAACCACGAACTCCTGGAGCGCTTCCGGGCCATCGGCCTGTGGCCCGCGAGGCCGGCGGACGCCCCGGCCGCTGCGGGGCCGAAGCCCCTGGCGGGCAAGCGGTTCCTCTTCACCGGCGGGCTCACGGGCATGTCGCGCTCCCAGGCCGAGGCACTGGTGGAGGGGCTTGGCGGCACGGCCGCCGCGTCGGTCTCCAGGAAGCTCGACTACCTCGTGGCCGGTCAGGACCCCGGCTCAAAGCTGGATAAAGCCCGGGCACTTGGTGTACCAGTCCTGGACCAGGAGGGCTTCGAGGCCCTGCTGCGTCAGGCCGGAGAGCCCTCCGAGGCCTGAGGCCGAAGCCCAGGGTGCGGACGTCCGGTTTCCGGTGGCGACGATTCCGTAACACCCGGCGAGGGATGAGGACTTTGCCAATCCGTAGCTTCAGAAGCCTCCGGCGGCCAAAGGGCTGACGCCCTCCGGACTCCCATTCGGCTTCGCGACGCGAACGCCTGCACAGCGTCATTTGGCAACAATTTCAGTGCACAAGGTATAATTGATCCATCATCCGGCCGTCCGCGAGGGAAGGCCGCAACCGAGGGGGACGACATGAGCGTGCGCGACGTGATCATCATGGGGGCCGGAGGCCGCATGGGCCAGACCCTGTGCCAGCTGGCCATGGCCGACCCGGCCTTCAGGCTGGCGGGCGTGGTGGAGCGCCCGGGCAACGAGGCGGCCCTGGACCGCTACCCGGACTGCGTCAAGGGCTCGTCCATGGAGGAGGTCTTCTCCAGGCTCCCCGGCGCGGTGATCGTGGACTTCACGGCCCCGGACTCCAGCGTGCAGGTGTCCGAGACGGCCGCACGGCTGGGCAACCCGGTGGTCATCGGCACCACGGGGCTCAAGGGCGAGCAGCTGGAGCGCGTCCAGGCCGCCGCCGCAAGGGGGCGCATCTTCTGGTCGCCCAACATGAGCCTGGGCATCAACGCCCTGGCCCAGTTCCTGCCTCTGCTCGTCAAGGCCCTGGGCCCGGCCTACGACATGGAGATCATGGAAATCCACCACAACAAGAAGGCCGACTCGCCCAGCGGCACGGCCATCAAGCTGGGTCAGGTGCTGGCCGGGGCGCGCGGCCAGGAGCTTCAGGACGTGATGAAGTGCGGCCGCGAGGGCATCATCGGGGCGCGCACGCAGGAGGAACTGGGCGTCATGGCCCTGCGCGGCGGCGACGTGGTGGGCGACCACACCGTCTACTTCTTCGGCCCAGGCGAGCGCATCGAGGTGACGCACCGCGCCCACACCCGCGAGAACTTCGCGCGCGGCGCGCTGCGGGCCGTCCTCTGGATCGGCGCGCAGGAGCCCGGCAAGCTCTACTCCATGGCCGACATGCTCGCATGAAGATCGGACTGCTCCAGGTGAACCCCGTGGTGGGCGACCTCACCGGCAACGCCGGAAGGATCGCCCGCGCGGCGCGCAAGGCCCAGGCCGCGGGAGCCACGCTGTGCATCACGCCGGAGCTGGCCCTCACGGGCTATCCCCCGCGCGACCTGCTGCTCTCGAGCGCCTTCGTGGACAAGGCCCGCGCCGTGCTGGAAGAGTTGGCCCGTTCCCTGGCCGACGGCCCGGCCCTGCTGGCGGGCACGGCGGCGCGCAGTCCCCTGGCCCAGGGCCGCCCCCTGACGAACTGCGCCGCCTTCCTCGCGGGCGGGCGCGTGGAGGCGCTGCTGCCCAAGAAGCTCCTGCCCACCTACGACGTCTTCGACGAGGACCGCTACTTCGAGCCGGGCGAACGCCTGGGCCACATCGATTTCGCGGGACGCCGCCTGGGCGTGACCATCTGCGAGGACATCTGGAACGACAAGGCCTACTGGCGCGACCGGCGCTACCACGAAGACCCCGTGGAGCGCCTGGCCGCAGAGGGCGTCCAGGCCATCCTCAATCTCTCGGCCTCGCCCTTCACCCTGGGCAAGCAGCCCGTGCGCGAGGCCATGCTGGGCGCGGCGGCGCGAAAGTACGGCCTTCCGGTGGTCTACTGCAACCAGGCGGGCGGCAACGACGATCTGGTCTTCGACGGCCGCTCCATGGCCCTGGACGCCCGGGGCCGGCTAGCCGCCCGCGCGGCGGCCTTCTCCGAGGACGTGCTCGTGGTGGACCTCGAAAATCTGGAACAGGGGCGCGGCGAAGGGGCCATCGCCCCGGACGATTTCTCCGAGGAGTCCGAGGCCTGGCGCGCCCTGGTGCTGGGCGTGCGCGACTACTGCGCCAAGTGCGGCTTCAAGGGCGCGCTCCTGGGCCTTTCGGGGGGCGTGGACTCGGCCCTCACCGCCGCCGTGGCCGCCGAGGCCCTGGGGCCGGAGAACGTGCTGGGCGTGCTCATGCCCAGCCCCTATTCCAGCAGGGGCAGCGTGGAGGACTCCCTGGAACTGGCCCGGCGTCTTGGCGTGAAGACCCTGACCATCCCCATCAGCGACCTCATGGAGGCCTTCGACAGGAGCCTGTCCCCTGCCTTCGAGGGCCTGCCGCCCGACACCACCGAGGAGAACGTCCAGTCGCGCATCCGGGGCAACCTGCTCATGGCCATCTCCAACAAGCACGGGTCGCTCCTGCTCACCACGGGCAACAAGAGCGAGCTGGCCGTGGGCTACTGCACCATCTACGGCGACATGTCCGGCGGGCTGGCCGTGGTCTCCGACGTGCCCAAGACCATGGTCTGGCGCATCTGCGAGTGGCTCAACGCGCGCGGCCAGGAGCCCATCCCCCGGGCCATCGTGGAGAAAACGCCCTCGGCGGAGCTGCGCCCGGACCAGACCGACCAGGACAGCCTGCCGCCCTACGACGTGCTGGACGCCATCCTGCGTCTGCGCGTGGAGCGCCACCAGTCCGTGGAGGAGATCGTTGCCGCCGGGTTCGACCCCGAGACCGTGCGCAAGGTCTGCCGCCTGGTGAAGATCGCGGAGTTCAAGCGCCGCCAGGCCGCGCCGGGCATCAAGATCACCGACCGGGCCTTCGGCACGGGATGGCGCATGCCCGTGGCCTGCCGCATGGAGTGCTGAGGCACGCTGGATTGCATCAACGCGCTGCGGGCGTGAAGACGATGCGGGAGAGTTCCACCGCCTCGCCGGGCTTTTCCACTTCGAAAACGTAGCGCGTCTCGCGCGCGGGGGAGAAGCTCGCCCGTCCGGGCCGCCGCCCGTCTCCAGGCGCCCGGCGAAGCGGCCGTCCACCAGCACCCGCAGCACGCCCGAGGGGCCGCCCGGCCACTCCAGGGTGGCGCGTTCGCCGCCCTGGAGCGTCAGGCCGCCGCCGCCTTCAAGCCGCCACGCCCCCCCGCCGTAGGGTGCGAAGCCCCGCAGTTCCAGAAGCCAGGCCAAGTCCGCCGTGTCGCCCTGTTCGGCGCTTTGGGCCAGCCAGGC
>NZ_JBZVFJ010000223.1:0-3835 GCF_058402725.1 Fundidesulfovibrio sp.
GGCCGGTCCGTTCCGCCTGGGGGCCATGGAGAGCACCTCCGCCTCCCGCCTGCCGGAGCTTCTGGGGGCCTACCACGCGAAGCACCCCGACGTGCGCCTGGAGCTGCGCGCCGGGACCACCGGGGAGCTGCTGCGCGCGGTGCAGGCCTGCGAGCTGGACGCCGCCTTCGTGAGCGAGCCCGTCACGGAGCCCGGCATCGAGCGCCTGCCCGCCTTCGAGGAGGAACTTGTGCTGGCGGCCCCGGCCGGGCGCGCGCCCATCCGCGAGCCCGCCGACCTGGCCGGAAGCGCCCTCCTGGTGTTCCAGCACGGCTGCGCCTACCGCAGACGCCTGGAGGAGTGGGCTGGCGCGGCCGGAGCGCCCGGGCGCGTGGTGGAGCTGGGCTCCTACCAGACCATGCTGGGCTGCGCCGCCTCGGGCATGGGGGTGGCCATCATGCCGCGCTCGGTGGCGGGGGTGCTCTCGGGCGTGCCCGGTGTGAGCCTGCACGCCCTGCCGCCCGGGGTGGCGCGGGCGGTCACGTCGCTGGTGTGGCGCTCGGGCAATCCGCACGGGCCGCTGGCGGCGCTGCGGGACATGCTGGCCGGGAAGGAGGACGCGTGTCCCGCTCCGCGCGCCTGCTGACGCTGCTCCAGCTGCTTCGCGGCCGCTCCCGCCCGGTCACGGCGCGCTTTCTGGCCGGGGAGCTGGGCGTTTCGGAGCGCACGCTCTACCGCTACATCGCCGACCTGACGGCCCAGGGCGCGCCCATCCAGGGCGAGGCGGGCCAGGGCTACATGCTGCGTCCGGGGTTCTTCCTGCCGCCGCTCATGTTCACTCCGGAGGAACTGGAAGCCGTGCTCCTGGGCCTGGAGACCGTGGACCGCCTGGGCGACCCGCTCCTGGCCGGGGCCGCGTCCCGCGCCCTGGCCAAGGTGGAGGCCGTGCTGCCGCCCGTCGGCCTGGAGGTGCTGCGCAATCCCTCGGTGCTGCCCGGTCCGCGCGGCCCCGGGTTCCCCGACGACCGCGTGGGCCTGGACACCTGGCGCAACGCCCTGCGCGCGCAGGCAAAGGTGCGCATCCTCTATGAGAACGCCCGGGGGCTGCGCTCCGAACGCGTGATCTGGCCGCTGGCCCTGGGCTTCCTGGACCAGGCCCGCGTGGTGGCGGCCTGGTGCGAGCTGCGCGGGGACGTGCGCACCTTCCGCACGGACCGCGTGCTGCAGGCCCGCCCCACGGGCGAGACCTACCCCGGGCGTCGGGGCGCGCTGCTCAAGGCATGGCGGGAGCGCATGGCTGAAACGCAACGCTCCTGACGTATTCTGACAGGGACGTGCCGTAGGGTCCTCTCCGGGCCGCGAGCGGTCCGCCAGCACCCAAGGAGCACGCCATGTTCGCCGTCTACGCCGACCACCCCTCCCCCGACGATCCCCTTGCCGCACTGCGCCTGGGCGAACGCCCCGAACCCGGGATCCCGCCCGGCTGGGTTCGCGTGCGCATGACCCACGCCAGCCTCAACCGGCACGATCTCTTCACCCTTCGCGGCGTCACGGCCCACCCGCAGGGGCTCGTCTTCCCCCTGATCCTGGGCAACGACGGGGCCGGGCTCCTGGACGACGGCACGACCGTGGCCCTCTACCCCATGCTGGGCTCGCCCGAGTGGCGCGGCGACGAGACCCTGGACCCGGGCTGGTCCATTTTGGGCGAGTTCGCCCAGGGGGTGTTCTCGCGCTTCGCCGCCGTGCCCCGGCGCAACGCCGTGCCCCTGCCCGAGGGTCTTTCGCCCCTGCACGCCTCGGTGCTGGGCACTGCCTGGCTCACGGCCTGGAAGGCGCTGTTCCAGGCCTCGGGCCTGCGGCCTGGCGGCACGCTCCTGGTGCAGGGCTCGTCGGGCGGGATGTCCACGGCGCTGATCCAGCTTGGCCGCGCCGCGGGTTTCGAGGTGTTCGCCACCAGCCGCCACGCGCCCGGACGGGAGCTTGCCGAGAAGCTTGGGGCTCACCGGGTCTTCGCCTCCGGCGAGCCCCTGCCGCGCAAGGTACAGGCCGTCGTGGACAGCGTGGGCGCGGCCACGTGGGAGCACTCCCTGGAGTGGGTGGAGCGCGGCGGCACGGTTGTGGTCACGGGCGGCACCTCGGGCATGGGGGTCTCGCTGGACCTTCTGGCGCTCGTCGCCCGCCAGATCACGGTGCGCGGGTCCATCATGGGCAGCCTGGAGGACTTCCGGGCCATGATGCGCTTTCTGGCCGTCAACGGCGTCGCGCCCGAGATCGGACGCGTGCTGCCACTGGAGCGCGCGGAGGAGGCCATCCGGGACATGGCGCAGGGCCGCACCCACGGCAAGACGGTCTTCACCATATGAATCACGGGAGACGCAGCATGAACACCACGCCGAAAGAACTGGTCGAGGCCTGGATCGCGGCGGCCAACGCCGCCGACATGGAGGCCTTCGCCGCCTGCTTCGCCCAGGAGGCGCGCGTGGAGGACGCGGGACGGGACTTTCACGGCGTGGAGGCCATCCGCGAATGGGCCGAGCGGGACATCGCGGCCGTCAACCTGCGCATGGAGCTGCTGGAGTTGCGGCAGGAGGACGGCGAGACGGTCTTCATCACCCGCGTGGACGGCGATTTCGACAAGACCGGGCTGCCCGATCCCGTGCTCATCCACAACCGCGCCGTCATCCGGCAGGGCAGGATCGAACGGCTGACGTGCCGGTTGCACGCGCCGGACTCCTGCCGGGCGCGCTGACCCGCCCCAAGCTCCGCAAAGCCTCCCGGCCCTTCAGGGCGCTTTGCCTTCCGCGCGGGTCCATTTGCGGATGTCCAGGTCGTACTGGAGGATGTGGTCGAGGAGCCAGTGCTTGAGGAATTCGACGATCTGGGCCTCGGTGAGGTCGCCCTTCCTGTAGACCACGTCCTGGAAGTATTTCACGTCGCGCTTGAGTTCGACATGCAGGAGCTTGTGGCTGCCCAGCCCGGGGTAGCCCACGGACTGCATGTAGTCCTCTTCGGCGCTGAAGTGGGAGAAGGTGTACTCGCGCAGCTCGCGAAAGGCGGCGGCCACGGCCTTCTCGTCGGCCCTGCGCACGGCGTCGAGGAGCCTGTTGCAGAGGGTGAGCAGGGTGCGGTGCTGCCGGTCGATCGTCTCGATGCCCAGGGCCAGGCCTTCGTGCCATTCGATGCGAGCCATACGCGCGCTTCTCCCGCGTTTCCCGGTTCAAACGTCCGCCGAGGTGCGGCGGCGCCGTGCCGCAGGGAGTGTATGGCACAGGCGGGCGCGGCGGGCAAGGCGGGGTGGCGCGTGGCCTTGACTGGGTGAACAGGGTTCACTATCTGAAGTCATGGGCACGCTGAAGCGTTTCGGCAAGTACCGTCTCGCGGTGTTCGGCGGCGAGCATGGCCGGGTGCATTTTCATCTGTCCGGGCCGGACGCGGACTGCTCCATCGACCTGGAGACGCTGGATGTCCTGGCGGGCGGCGCTCCGGCGCATGTGCTGCGGGCGGCGCGCGCCTGGGCCGGGAAGAACCGCGAGCGCATCGTGGCCGCATGGGAGGAATGGAACCTGTGAGCGACAAGTATCCGAAGATACGTAGGGTTCAGGCCCTGGAGGGCTGCGCGCTGCGGGTGGATTTCGGCCCGGACGGCGTGCGGGACGTTTCGTTGGCGGAGTTGGCCACGGGGCGCAAGGCTGCGCTCTTGGACCCGGCGATCTTCGCCACCGCGCAGGCCGGAGAATACGGCGCGAGCGTGGAATGGCCGTCCCTTGGGCTGGAGATCGGCGGCGACGCCCTGTGGCGGCTGGCGGAGCGCCAGTCCGGCCGGGCCATGACGCCCGAGGCGTTCCGCGCCTGGCGC
>NZ_JBZVFJ010000224.1:0-3805 GCF_058402725.1 Fundidesulfovibrio sp.
CAGCCAGAGGGAGTCGTCCCCGCCCTCCTTCAGGGCCGCCTCGAAGGCCTCGCGGGCCTTGGCGTTCTCGGTGGTGCGCCCCAGGGCCATGGCCAGGCCCAGGCGGTCGAGCTTGGTCATGGAGGCGCCCTTGCGCGAGAACCAGGCGATGGCCGTGCCCGGGTCCTGGTAGCGGGCGCGGATCACGGTCTGCACGCGCAGGAAGCGCTCGTCGCGGTCTGGCCGGGAGGCCACGTTCTTGGGCAGCCGGGCCACGCGCTCGGAGAGGTAGCCCACGCGCTCGTTGATCTCGGGGTGGGTGGAGAGGTAGGCGGGCACGGAGCCGTAGCCCTTGAAGATCTTGGTGCGCTGCATCACCTCGAAGGCCTGGGGCAGCCCGCGCGGGGGGTAGCCCGCGTTCACCAGGTAGTTCATGCCCACCTCGTCGGCCTCGCGCTCGTCGTCGCGCGAGTAGTTGAGCAGGGCCTGGCGCGCGGCGGCCTGTGAGCCCACCATCATGGCCCCGGCGGCGTCCTTCTGCCCCGTGGCCGCGCCCAGGGCGAACCCCGCCAGCACGCCCAGCATGGAGGCGATGCTGATGATGCTGGACTGCTCCACGCGCTTGGCGATGTGGCGCTGCGTCACGTGGGCCAGCTCGTGGGCCAGCACGCCCGCCACCTCGGATTCGTGGTCCATGCTGAGGATCAACCCCGTGAACACGAACACGTAGCCCGCCGGGGCCGCGAAGGCGTTCACGGCGTTGTCGCGCACCACGGCCACCGTGAAGGGGAAGGGCTGCGGCGGCATCTGGCGCGTGATGCGCTCCACCACCTCCCGGGCGTAGTCCACCACCTCGGAATCCTCGACCATGGGCAGCTTGGAGCGGATGAGCACGTTGAACTTCTCGCCCAGCTCCTTCTCGTCCTTGAGGTCGAAGGAGAACATGCCGGCCCGGGCCGGGGCGGCGCTCCAGGGGGCCGGGAGGGCCAGGGCCAGGGCCAGCAGCAGGGCCAGAATCCGGGCCGGTGGACTGTGCGTTGGCGACGGCATGGATGCGTTATAAACCCTTTCCTTGAGTTGGCAACCCGCACGGGATGCGCCTGCGTCGGGGTCGTCCACGCCGCGCGTCCGGTTACGCCCGCACGATCGAACACGACGCCCCCCCTCCCCTCCCCCGGGCGCCCACCGATTTCCCGTTGAGTCCCGGCCTGATCTATGCCACTGAAAAGGATCGAGTGGTTTCCCGCGTGGTCTGTTCGTCCATCGTTCCAGGAGCCCCTATGAAACGGATGTTCGCCGCTGTCTTTCTGGCCGTCGCCCTGGCCGCCGCAGTGGTGTTCCTCCAGGCTCCGGAACGCCCGGGCGCACGCGCGCTCGTGGTGGGCATCCTCCAGCACACGGCCAACAACGCCAGCACCGTCGAGGGCTTCAAGACCGGGCTCAGGGACCTGGGCCGCAAGGAAGGCGTGAACCTGACCTTCGTGGAGCCCCCCCCGGCGGCCACCGCCGCCGACCTCCGGGAGCGCATGGCCCGGATCCTGGAACAGAAGCCCGACCTCGTCTTCGCCTCGCCCACCCTGGCCGCCCTGGCCGCCCGGGACGCCACCCGCGAAAGCGGCCCGCCCGTCGTCTTCGCGCCGGTCAACGATCCCGTCTCGGCCAAGGTGGTGGAGACGCTCCACCGCCCGGAGAGCAACCTCACCGGCGTGCGCCTGGCCCCCAGCGAGGGCCGCAGGCTCCAGGAACTCCTGGAGCTTGCCCCCGGCGCGCGCCGCGTCTTCGTGCCCTACAACCCCGACGACCCCAGCGCCCGCGCCTCCCTGGAGCAGCTCGTGGAGAGCGCCAGGGTGATCGGCGTGGAGATCATGGCCCTCTCCATCTCCGACACCACCGACCTCTTCGCCAACGGCGGCCTTGTCCCCGCCGGGGCGCAGGCGGTGTTCATGCCCCGCGAGGGGCTGGTGATGTCGCGCTTCCGGGAGTTCATCGCCCTGGCCGAGGCCCGGCGCATCCCGCTCTCGACCCCGCGCATGGAGCAGGTGCGAGGGGGCGTGCTCACGGGCTACGGCTTCGTGGGAGAGGAACTGGGCCGCCAGGCGGCCGCCATGGCAAACCAGATCCTCAACGGAACCCCCGTCTCGGGAATGCCCGTGGAGACCGCTCAGGACTATCTCTTCATCAATCTCGCGGCCGCGCGGCGCATCGGGCTCCACGTTCCCGACGCCTTCCTGGACCGCGCCCAGTACGTCTTCCGGGAGCCTCAATGAGCGCCATGGCCCCGCCGCGCCTGAGCCGCGCCCTGGCCTGGAGCTTCCTGGCCCTGGCCGCCGCGCCCATCCTGCTGCTGGCGGGACTGATCACCTTCGCGGGCTACGAAACCCGCCTGGAGGACGTGTACCGCTACAACCGCCAACGCGCCGACAACCTGGCCCTTCGCACCGGCGAACTCCTGGGCGGCTCGGCCAGGGAAATCCTCGCCGCCCTGCGCGCAAAGGACTTCTACGCCCAGGAATCGCGCGCCCGCCGCGCCATGCTCCTGGAGATCGCCACCGGCATGCCCATGCTGCGCGAACTGCGCGTGCTGGACCCGGACGGCGCCGCACTGGCCGCAGTCTCGGCCTTCAAGGCCCTGGACCACGCCCACCTCAGGCCCGAAGCCTCGGCCACCTTCCGTGCCGCCATGGAGACCGGCATGCCCGCCTTCGGCGAAGTGACCATCGACCCCGACGTGGGCGAACCCCTCCTGCCCATGGCCGTGCCCGTGCCCGAGCCGCGCACCGGCGGCGTGCGGGCCGTGATCATGACCACGCTGCGCCTGAAGGTCCTGCGCGACCTGGTGCTCGCCCTCTCGGACCCGCCCCGCCAGACCGCCCTGATCACCACCACCCGGGGGCGCATCCTGGCCAGCCCGGACTTCTCCCAGGTGCTGGCGGGCGAGGTGTTCCTGCCGCAGGCCGGCTCCGGCGTGCAGGAGGGCTCCGCGGGCAAGCCCTGCGTGGCCGCGACGAGCCCCGTGCGCATCGGCGACCAGGTGCTCGCCGCCGTGGCCGAGGAGGACGCCGCCCACGCCCTCAAACCCTTCTACCGCAACCTCTTCGTCACCGCACAGGTGTTTGTCGCCGCCCTGGCCGCCGCCGCGCTCCTGGCCTGGCTGGCCCGACGGCACCTGCTGGGCCCCGTGAACGACCTCGCACGCGCAGCCGCCTCCATCCATGCGGGAGACCTCACCGCCCGCGCCGTGGGCGGCCGCTTCCGGGAAACCCGCGCGGTGGCCGAGGCCTTCAACGTGATGACGGGACGCCTCCTGGACACCAAGGCCGACCTGGAACGCCAGGTGCTCGAACGCGCCCGCGCCGAAGAGGCCCTGCGCGACAGCGAGAACCGCTACCGCCTCCTGGTGGAACACGCCCGCGACGCCATCTACCTGGCCGACAGCGAGGGACGCCTCGTGGACGTGAACCCCGAGGCCTCCGCCCAGACCGGCTACTCCCGCGAGGAACTGCTCGCCATGCGCGTGGCCGACGTGGACGTGAAGGCCACCCCGGAATATTTCGTGCATTTCGCGCAGAAGCTGCTCACCCTGCGCCGCGCCGAATTCGAGACCCTCCACCGCCGCAAGGACGGCTCCACCTTCCCCGTGGACGTGCACGTGAGCTGCTTCGAAACCGAAGGCAAGCCCTACGTGCTGGGCTTCGCCCGCGACGTGGCCGAGCGCCGCCGCATGCAGGAGGTGATGATCCAGACCGAGAAGATGATGAGCCTGGGCGGCCTGGCCGCAGGCATGGCCCACGAGATCAACAACCCCCTGGGGGGCATCCTTCAGGCG
>NZ_JBZVFJ010000225.1:0-3793 GCF_058402725.1 Fundidesulfovibrio sp.
CGACCAACCGCTGCCGCGGCCTTGTCATCCTCTGCGACTCCCTGGCCATGGGCGCGTCCGGTTCCATCTCCATGACGGCGCGCGGCGCGGCCGGAAGCTCGTCCTGGGTGAACCAGAACATCCTCGTCCCCTCCGCGATCACTTTGTCCGGGACCCTGGCAACCCTGCGGGATTTTCTCGATTGGATCAGGAGCACCGGATTCTGCGTCTTCGATCCGAACCTGTACGCAGTCCGTCGGGCAGGGCTCGCGGACGTTCAGGGCGACTACCCCTCGTGGTCCGGCACGGCGATCGTCGTTGCGTCCGGGTGCGGCGCGGAGCAGTACAACGCGGGGTCCGCAGGAAACGCCGGGACAAACGCCCCTGGCGGCGGCGGGACGGGGGGCTCCGGAACGAGCAACACGTTCTCTGCCCCTGGAAAGGTTTGGGGCGGCGGACCCGGGACCGGGGCGCAAGCGACTCCCAGCGTCCCCGCAGGAACAAACAAGACGTCCTCTGTGCTGGCTGACAGGTACGGCGGCGCCGGGGGGGCGGGCCAGGGCTACGGCAACGAGGCGGACGGCGGCGGCGCAGGGAATCCCGGCGGGAGCGGTAACGGAGTCGGGACGCCGCTCGCTGGCTCCAGCGGCACGGGTGGCGTCCTGATCGTAATCTGCCGTGGGGCCGTCAACCTGACGGCAGGCCACGCGCTGACGGCGCACGGGTCTGCGGGCGGGGGCGCTTCCGGCGCAACCGCGAACAAAGGCGGCGGCGGTTCCGGCGGCGGATTTGTCGGCCTGTTCCGCAGCGGCGCGCTCACCGGCACGCTCAACGCCACGGCGACCGGCGGTTCCGGCGGCTCCGGGGCTGACGGGGCGGGCGGCGCCGGCGGCGCGGGAGCCGTCGTATCGAAAACCTTCACCGAAATGGGATGGAGCTAGACCATGCTGACCCTTCTGCACTCGCCCTACGACGCGGATTCCCGCGCCTTCCTGGCCGCGCTCGGCGTGGCCGAACCCGAAGCGCCCAACCTGACCGTGGACGTCGGCGGCCACGCCGTGCGGGTCATCTCCGAACACGTGCTGGCCGTGACCCTGTGCCCTGCGTTCCCGGGTTATCCGTCGTTCATCGCGTCCGACGGGCGCGTCCTGCACGGTCCGGCGTCCTGGAGTTCCTGCATGGACTTCGAAATGAATCCACAGAGCGGGACCGCCTGCTGCGAGATAACACGCCTGGATTTCCTGGCGCGCTTCACCGAGGCCGAGTTGGTGGCGCTCAAGAGCCTGGAGGCCTCCGACCCCAACGTGGGGCTCTTCTGGGAAGAGTGGCGCGCGGCCTCCACCGTGCGCGGCGACGATCCCAGGACCGTCCGCGCCCTGGACTACATGACCGCCCAGGGACACCTGGCCCCGGGCAGAAAGGAGGAGATCCTGACGTTTTAGACCCGAGGCTCTGAAGGGCTGGACCCAGTTGCTCTGACCATGCCCATGGGGTTGGCCCGTGTCCGGCAAGGGGGGACAGGCGACTGAGACCCCGCGAGCGGAGCTGCCCCGGCGCGTTCCTGCCGGAACCGCCGGGGCGCTCTCATGGATGTCTTGGCCCGTGGCGCGCCGATCCCAGGCCCGGAGGCCACCGGGTGGACCCGGGAGCGATCGGGGGGCTAGGCCCCGGCCGATCCCGAGAGGCCCAGCACCGTGTCCGCCAGGCCCGGGGCCATGGCCATGGAGGCCGTGAAGGCCGGGGAGATGGCGTTGAGCACGTGCAGCTCGGCCGGACCCGTTTCGGTGACGAAGTCCATGACCATGGCGTTTTGTTCCACGTCCACCAGTTGGGGCCGGATGCCTGCCTTGGGGCTCGCAAGCACGTCGGCGGGGTCGAGAACGTCCACCAGGCGGGCTGCGTCCGCGAAGAAGTGCTTGAAAAGGTATTTGCGCGGCTCGCTCAGGGCCACGCGGCGAAACACCGGGCTCGCCGCGAAGAGCATGGCGTCGCGCCAGAGGATGGACGGGGCCTCGGCGTCCAGGCCCTTCAGGAGCCCGTAGTTCTCGCGCCCCAGGGCCGGGATGGCCGTGGGGCCGAGGTAGACCTCTCCGTACACCGAACGCGTGAAGTGCACCCCCAGGAAGGGCGTGGCCGGGTCCGGCACGGGGTAGACGCTGCCGCGCACCAGGTGGGAGGCCTGGGGCCTAAGCTTGCGGTAGAGTCCCTTGAAGGGGACGAGCATGTAGCGCAGACCCTTGCCGAAGGCGTGGGCAAGCCGGTCGGCGTGCGCCCCGGCGGCGTTGGCCATGGCCCCGTAGGCCAGGCGTCCGGCGCTGGTCTCCAGTGAGCCGGGGCCGGACGGACCGTGCACGCGCACGTTGAAGCGGATCTCGGCGCGCCGGGACTGGCGCAGGTCGTCGCGCAGGCCCGCCAGCACGGCCTTGGGGTCCACCACGGCCGTGAGCGGCGAATGGATGGCCCGGCCCACGGTGCGGGCATGGGGTTCGATCTCGCGCAGTTCGGACTCGTCCACCAGGCTCACGGCGGCCCCGGCGCTCTGGGCGCGCTCGAAGAGGGCTTGCAGGCGGGGCAGCTCCTCATGGCTTTTCGTCACGATCACCTTGCCGGACTCTTCAAGCGGGAGGCCCCGCTCGCGGCAGTAGGCGCGCATGAGCCGGTTTCCGGCGAGGCAGCTCAGGGCGCGGGCGCTGCCGGGGGCGTAGTAGATGCCCGCATGGAGCACCCCGGAGTTGCGGCCCGAGGCGTGCCGCCCGGGGGCTTCCTCTTTTTCCAGCACCAGCACGCGCGCCCCGCGCGCCACAAGCTCCCTGGCCAGGGTCAGGCCGATGATCCCGGCCCCCACCACGACGATTTCCGCTGTTTCCATGGCGGGATACTGCCTTCAGGATCGCGAAAACGCAAGAAACCCCGAAGGGGGATTCCGGCGGAACGCGAAGCGTGCTAGCAAGGGGCCATGCCCTTCACCCCGGAATTCCTCGAATGCCTCGCCCGCTGGCGCACGCGCCTGGCGGGCCTGCCACGGGCCCTTGCGACCGCCGGGCCTGGAGGCGCGGCAAGGCTGGCCTGCGCGGCGGCGCTCTGGGCGGCGCACGGCGCGCTGCTGTGGCTCCTGGTCTCAGGGGTGGCGGCCCCGGCCCTGGCCAAGCGTTGGCTGGCCCAGGAGGCCTCCGCCGCCCTGGGACGGACCGCGACGCTGGAAGAGTTGTCCTTCGATCCCTTCCGCTTCGCCCTGCGCGCCCGGGGGTTTTCCGTGACCGCGCGCGACGGGGGCGTCCTGGCCTCCTTCGAGAGCCTGGAACTGGATCTGGACCCTCTGGAACTGGCCTCCGGGAGGGCCGCCCTGCGCCGCTTCCACCTGGACAAGCCCGCCCTGCGCCTGGTGCGCGAGGCCGACGGCAGCCTCAACGTCTCCGACCTGCTCCCCGCGCCGGGAAGCCGGGGGACGCGCCAGCGGCGAAGCCTGGAGCTCGTCCCTCCCGGCGTGCGCTTCCGGCTCGAAGACATCCGGGTGTCTGGAGGTTCCGTGGTCTTCGACGACCGCCAGAACGGCGAACTGCAGGAACTGACCAACCTGAGTCTGGACATCGAGTCCCTCTCCAGCGACCAGTCCGGCCCCATGGAGCTTTTCAGCACGCGCGCCGAGCTCAACCGCTCGCGCCTGACCCTCACCGTGAGCGCCGACCTCTCCGGCCCGGCCCCGGAACTCCAGGCCCGCCTGGACGCGTCGGACCTGGAGCTCAAGCGCTACACCCCCTACCTGCTGCCGCTCAAGAAGCCCCTGGACGCCGTGATGAACGAGGCCGGGTTCACG
>NZ_JBZVFJ010000226.1:0-3793 GCF_058402725.1 Fundidesulfovibrio sp.
GCCCCCACGGGAACCCTCTCCATCCTGGCCGGGTGCTCCTCGGGCGTGGAGCCGCTCTTCGCCCTCTCCTTCGCCCGCCACGTGATGGACGGCGAAAAGCTCGTGGAGTCCAACCCCCACTTCGAGGCCGCCGTGAAGGCCGCCCAGTGCCACTCGCCCCGGCTCATGGAGGAGGTGGCCGCCAAGGGCTCCATCGCCCACATCGACTACATCCCCGAGGACCTGCGCCGCGTGTTCGTCACGGCCATGGACATCACCCCGGAATCGCACCTCAAGATGCAGGCCGCCTTCCAGAAGTACACCGACAACGCCGTCTCCAAGACCGTCAACCTGCCCAACGAGGCCACCCAGGACGACATCTGGAAGATCTACTGGATGGCCTACGAGCTGGGCTGCAAGGGCGTCACCGTCTACCGCGACGGCTGCAAGACCGCCCAGGTGCTCTGCACCGGCGACGGCGCGCCCAAGGACAAGCAGGGCGAGCGCGCAGAATCGCGCGTGCGCAACCGCCCCGACGTGGTCTACGGCTTCACCCAGAAGGTGAAGACCGGCTACGGCGACCTCTACCTCACCGTCAACGAGGTGGACGGCAAGCCCTTCGAGGTGTTCGCCACCATCGGCAAGTCGGGCCGCTCCATCACGGCCAAGGCCGAGGCCATCGGCAGGCTGGTGTCCCTGGCCCTGCGCTCGGGCGTGGACGTGGCCGACGTGGTGGGCCAGCTCAAGGGCATCGGCGGCGAGAACCCGGTGTTCCAGAAGAAAGGCCTGCTGCTCTCCCTGCCCGACGCCGTGGCCTGGGTGCTGGAGCACCGCTACATGCAGGGCCTCAAGCGGGCCGACGACGTGCGCTCCCTCAACGCCCCCACCTGCCCGGAATGCGCCGAGGAGCTGGTGTTCGAGGAAGGCTGCTACGTGTGCAAGGCCTGCGGCTTCACCAAATGCGGCTAGAAAGGAGCCCCGCGCCGTGATCTCCGCCGTCCAGCTCACCCACGCCTTCGACGAGCACCTGGCCTTGCGCGCCGTGAGCTTCCGCGTGCGCAAGGGCGAGTTCTGCTTCCTCACCGGCCATTCCGGCGCGGGCAAGACCACCCTGCTGCGCCTGCTCCACGGCGACCTGCCCGTGCAGCGAGGCAAGGCCGCCATCGCCGGGTACGACCTGGCCGGGCTGCCCCGGAAGAACCTGCCCTTCCTGCGCCGCGACGTGGCCGTGGTCTTCCAGGACTTCAAGATCCTCATGGACCGCACCGTGCGCGAGAACGTGAGCCTGCCCCTGGAGGTCTGCGGCCTGCCGCGCGAGCAGATCGTGCGACGCGTGGACTCGGTGCTGGCCTCCCTGCACCTCACGCGCATGGCCGAGCTGCCCTGCCTGTCGCTCTCCGGCGGCGAGCAGCAGCGCGTGGCCATCGCCCGGGCCATGGCCGGCGGCCCCAAGGTGATCCTGGCCGACGAGCCCACCGGCAACCTGGACCTCAACCTCGCCCAGCGCCTCATGGAGGTGTTCAAGCAGTTCCACGCCCACGGCGTGACCATCCTCATGGCCACCCACAACATGGAGCTGGTGCGCGCCACGCCCCAGGCCCGGGTGCTGAGCCTCGAAGCGGGCTTCCTGCTGGCCGGCGGCGACGAGGAAGACGACGAAGAGGGAGACGGCGGCGACGCGCCCGAAGAGGAGGCCCAGGCATGATCCTCTTCGCCCGCGCCCTGGCCCGCGCCCTGGACCTGATCTCCCACGCGCCGGGCCTGCACCTGATGGCCGCAGCCGCCCTGGGCCTGACCTGCTTCCTGGCCGGGGCCTTCGGCCTGTTCCTCTCCAACCTGGACCACCACCTCACCAGCCGCCAGGGCCACGCCCAGTTCCAGATCTACTGGCGTCCCGGCACGGACATGGCGCAGGTGCGCACCCAGTGGGAGGCCATCCGCGTCATGCCCGGGGTGGATTCCGTGGTGGCCTTCACCCCGGACCAGGCCCTGGAGACCCTGAAAAAGACCATCGGACCGGGCTTCGATTTCAGCTGGATGACCGTGAACCCGCTGCCCGCCACGGCCCTGGCCTCCTTCCGGGTGAACTCGGCCGATTCGCGCCCCGCCGAGGGCTTCCTGGACCGCCTGAACGCCCTGCCCGGGGTGGAAAAGGTGCGCATCAACCCCATGCAGCTCGACGTGGCCATGGCGCTGCGCGCTCTCTCGATGAAGGCCCTGGTGCCGCTGTCGCTCTCGCTCTCGCTGGCCATCGCCCTGCTGGCCTACCTGGCCGCGCGCCTGTGCCTGGAGGGCCGCCGGGCCGAGGCGGAGATCCTGCGCCTGGTGGGCGCGCAGGAGTGGTTCGTGCGCCTGCCCTGGACCGTCAGCGCCGCGGCCACGGGCTTCGTGGGCTCCTCGGTGGGCCTGGGCGCGCTCTTCGCCGTGCAGAGCTCCGTGTCCGGGGTGCTCAACGAGCCGCCCCTGTGGATCAAGCTCGGCCCGCTGCCTCTGGAAGAAGCCCTCGTGATGACGCTCCTGGCCGTGGTCATGTCCGCCCTGGGCGGCTGGCTGGCCGCCTCGGGAGACTAGGCGCCCTCACCCAGTCCAGGACAGGGCGCGCTCCACCGAGCCGCCCGGATCCGCCGCGCGCAGGAAGCCCTCGAAAGCCGGGAGCCTGCCCTGCTCCAGGGCGCGCAGCCTGGCCAGGCGCAGCTCCTCCAGGCCTTCGCGCGCCCGGAAGGCCTTCAGGTCCGCCAGACCCAGGGCCGCGCCGAGGCGGAAGTCCTTCGGCCGGTGCAGCGTCAGGGTGGAGAGGTGCGCCACGCGCACCAGCTCGCTGCCGGGCAGGCCGCGCAGCAGCGCCTCGATGCGCCGGCAGGTCTCCAGGTTCTGGGGCTCCAGGGTGTGCGCGAGATGCAGAAACTCCATCGCGCTGGCCGCCAGATGGCGCTCCGGGTCGAAGGGAAAGCCCGGACGCCAAAGCGCCCCACGCCGCGCCAGCACCCCGGCCATGGCCCGGCAGACTCCCGCCGGGGTCCGGTGCTCCAGGGGCGGCTCCCCGGCCGCCCGGGCGAGCAGGGCGTATGCGCCGTACGCGGTCTCGGGCTCTTCCAGGCGCAAGGCCAGTGCGCAGACGCAGGCCGCCAGCCCCGCATGGGCCGTCCCCGGCCCGGTGAACAGTCTCAGGCACGGCGTCAGAGCCTCCCGGGCACTGCCCTTCAGGGCCATGAGCCCCCCCATGGCAACAAGACACTCCGGATCGCCCCCAAAGACGCCAAGCCCGGAAAGAGCCGCCTCCACGGGAGCGGGCAGAAGCCCTGTCTCCAGGCAGCGCGCCGCGGCCAGCCAGAAGAGGCGCTGGGCCTCCTCTCCCGAAGGCGCAGTCCGCTCCGTCGAGTGGGCCAGCCGTCCAAGGGCCTCCACGCGGTGTTCCGGAAGGTGTTCGCGCAGATGGCGCTCCCTGGCTGCGCGGCCCAGGCTCTCCGCCAGGGCCGTGTCGGCCTCCAGGCGCGCCAGAACTTCGTCCAGCTCCAGGACGTGGGCGTAGGTGAGCACCTCGCGGCCCGGTTCGAAGAGTTCCTCCAGGCCGTTGTCGCGCTGGGGATCCACCACGGCGCAACCGGCCGATGCGGTCTGGAAGAGCCGCTGGGTGATCTCCCCCTGGATGGACTCCCCGGGCGCCACGCGGGCCGAGCAATACGTCGGGAGCACCTCCCCGGGATGAAGCTCGCCCTGCACGAAGGCCCCCCAACGTTCCCGCAGGTGCTTGGCGAAGAGGGCCCGCAGGGGCCTGTGCCCGGTGATGCGGCCCACAAAGGCCGTCTGGTGGGGA
>NZ_JBZVFJ010000227.1:0-3706 GCF_058402725.1 Fundidesulfovibrio sp.
GAGGTAGGCCCCCGCCTCGGCATGGGTGGCCCCGAACACCGCGTGCTCGGCCTCGTGGACCGCAAGCCCCTCGGAGCGCACCAGATCGAGGACGCGGGCGTACTCGCCGGGCAGGCCGCAGGCCATGGGGAGCTTGCCCATGTCGTGCACCACGCCCGCGATGAAGGCCTCGTCGCAGAGTTCGTTGCCTGCCCCCTCGGAGGCCGCGAGGACCTTGGCGAAGCAGGCCGTCCGGAGGCTGTGCTCCCAGAGGCCGTGCACGGAGAAGTCCGGCATCTGCCCCGCGTCCATGGACTCGAAGAGGTTGACGCCCAGAACGAGCGCCCGGATGGTCTGGCCGCCCAGCAGGTTCACGGCGTGGTGGACGCTGGAGACGCGGGTGGGCAGGCCGAAGAAGGCCGAATTCACCAGGCGCAGGAGGGAGGCGCACATGGCCACGTCCTGGCTGACGATGTCGCCCACCTCCTTGAGGGTGGTGTTCTCGTCCTGGAGCACTTCCACCAGGCGTCCGTAAAGGCTTGGCATGGCGGGCAGGCTGGTGAGGCTGGCCACCACGGACTTGAGGGCCCCGGGCGCCAGGACGCCGCTCAGGCCCAGGGCGCGGTCCACGGCCTGGATCAGGTCCACGGGGCGGCAGGGCTTGCTCAGGTACTGATGGGCCAGCTTGACGGTCTTGAGCACGCTCTGTTCGTCGGAAAAGCCCGAGAGGATGATGCGCACCACGTCGGGGTGGCGGCGCTGCACCTCCGCCAGGAGCTGCGCGCCGTCGAGCCCCGGCATGCGCATGTCGCTGACCACCACGTCGTGGCGCTCGCGCTCCAGGATAACCAGGGCCTCCTGGCCGCCCAGGGCGAAGGTCATGTCCCATTTGGCGCGCAGGGGCCGCAGGCTCAGGCGCAGGCTGTCCAGGATGTTGGGCTCGTCGTCCACGAAGAGGATCTTTGGTTTCATGGCTGTGTGTCGGCGTCGTGCCTGGTTCACCCGTCGAGGGGGAGCGTGATGAAGAACGTGGTCCCTTTCCCCGGTTCGGATTCGAAGCGGATGGTCCCGCCGTGCCTGTTCACCACGATGTCGTGGGCGATGGCCAGCCCCTGCCCGGTGCCCTTGCCCACCTCCTTGGTGGTGAAGAAGAGGTTGAACACCCGGTCCCCCACGGACTCGGGAATGCCCGGGCCGGTGTCCTGGACGCTGACGACGGCCTTGTCCCCTTCGCGGCGCGTGCGCACGGTAATGAGCCCCTTGCCGCCCGAGGACCCGACGCTCTCTCCGATGGCGTGGGCGGCGTTGACGATGACGTTGAGCAGCACCTGGCTGATGTCTCCCGCCAGGCAGGGCGTCTCGCCAAGGTCCGGGTCGAAATCGGTGACCACGTCGGCAACGTATTTCCACTCGTTGCGCGAAATCACAAGGGTGTTCTCGATGGCCTGGGCGAGATCCACTGGTTTTTTCACGTCGCCGCCCGAATAGGAAAAGCGCTTCATGGCCGAGACGATGGAGCTGATGCGTCCCAGGCCGTCGAAAATCCTGGCGAAGGTGCGCGGGGTTTCACCGGCCAGGAAATCATCGTCCATTTCCTCGAGCTGGCGGGCGACCAGCTCCGGGCCCCGGTCGGCGGCCAGGCCGGGCTCGTCGCGCAGGCGGCGGGCCAGGGCCGAAAGCCTCAGGTAGTCTGCGAAGGCGTCCTGGAGGAAGCTCACGGAATCGCCCACGTACTGGGCGGGGGTGTTGATCTCGTGGGCGATGCCCGCCGCAAGCTGGCCGATGGCCTCCAGCTTGGCGGCCTGGGCCAGCTGGGCCTCCAGGAACTGGATGTCGGTCACGTCCTCGGCCAGGAGCAGGTAGCCTGCCGCGTCCGCGTCGCCGGTGGCCAGGGGGCTCACGGTGACCACCAGAAAGCCGTCGCCGCCCTCGGCGCGCTCGTACCAGACGCTGCTGGCCTTGGCCGCGCGCGCCGCGCGCCTGCACTCCTCCACGGGCTTGAGGGCGGCTGCCCAGTCCCAGGGCAGGGGCAGCGCCGTGAAGGGGCGGCCCAGGGCCTCGGAGGCAGGCAGCTGGAACGCGTTGGCCGCCGCCGTGTTCCAGCGCAAGACGCGCCCCCGGGCGTCCACGCCCGCCAGCACCGCCGAAACGGCCTCCAGGATGAGGCTGATCTCCCGGTGGGCCTGCCCGCGCTCGCGCATTTCCTCCTGGAGCCTGGCGTTGGCGATGGCCAGCTCCCCCGTGCGACGGCGCACGCGCTCCTCTACCTGCTCCTTGGCCTCGCGCAGCTCGGCCTCGATGCGCTTGCGCTCGGTGATGTCGAAGCCCAGGCCGATGAGTCCGCCCAGGGCGCCGTCGGAGTGGCGCAGCGCCAGTTTGCGCGTGGAGACGCTCACCACGCGCCCGTTGTCCGGGATGGTCTCCTCGGTCTCCAGGAAGTCGCGCCGCCCCGAGAGGATCAGGCGATCGTCGCGCATGTAGCCGCGGGCGACCTCGGGCGGGAAGATCTGGTCGTCGCGCCTGCCGGTCAGCTCCTCGAGGGAGAGCCCCACGGCCCGGCAGAAGGCGGCGTTGGCCCCCACGTAGCGTCCGTCGGCGTCCTTGGTGAAGGCGTAGCCGGGCAGGCCGTCGAAGAGGGCGTCGAACTGCTCCATGCGCCGCACGATCTCCCGTTCGGCCAGGGCCTTTTCCTCCAGCCGGGCCTCCACGGCGGCGCGCTCCAGGCGCACCTTCACCAGCAGGCCCGAGCCCGTGAGCAGCAGAAGGCCAGCCAGCCCGGCGAACACCGTGAGCGGCCACGCGGACTGCATCTGCAGGGACGCCTGGGACACGCTCGAAAAGAACGTGAGCGGCGTGCCCCCCACGTCTTCCGCCACGCCAAGCCGCCCCGCCGCCCCCTTGGCCTGGATGGACGCCACCCGGGACTCGTCCGCCTTGAGCGCCTCGGGGAACACGGCCTCCTGGCCGCCGGCGCAGACCACCTCGCGCTGGTCGAAGGCCAGGCAGTAGAGGGGCGGATCGCTGGCCCGGGGGGCCAGGAACTCGCCAAGCACCACATCCAGGGAGAGCCGCGCGGCCAACGTGCCGACTTCGCGGCCGGCCAAGGCCACCGGCCGCCTCAGCTGAATTTCCCTGGCCTCGCCCTCCGGCCCGGGCGCGAGGCTCCAGGACAGGCCGCCGCGCTCCACGGCGTTCTCCGCGCCGAAGCCCTGACGCTCGCCCGCCCCCTGCCGCTGCCTCCCCCGGTTCGCGGCGGCCACCACGCGCCCCTTGTCGTCCAGCAGGGCGATGCAGGTGAAGACCGGACGGCCGCCCAGGCGCTTGTCGGCCTGCGTCTTGGCGAACTGGGATTCCACCTGCCGCGCGCTCTCCAGAAGGCCGTAGCTGGCGGACATGCCCATGGCCACGTTGCCGAAATAGGCGAGCACGGCGGGGCTCTCGGCCAGGAGGTCCATGTCGTTGCGGCGTTCGGTGAAGAAGTATTCCAGACTGGAGGCCCGGTTGAGGGCGTCCTGCCGGAAGAGCTCCACGGCCAGGGCCTGGCGCTTGAGGTTGCTGCGGTGGGCGGTCCAGAGCAGGGCGCACAGGATCGCCAGGAGCAGCGCCGCCAGCAGGGCGGGCAGGGCCATCATGCGCAGCCCGCCCGGCGCACCGGCGGGACGCGTCTCCGGTCCGCCGTGCGCGGCCCCGCTAGCCGGGGAAGAACCTGGGGAAGTAGCGCGGCGCA
>NZ_JBZVFJ010000228.1:0-3699 GCF_058402725.1 Fundidesulfovibrio sp.
GGAAAAAGCTGCGGAGTTCACCATGCGCAACAACTGGATGCTCAGGTGCGCATCGAGCGACACGGTCTGCGTCACTTCGTTGATGTCGATCTCGTCAATGCGCTTGGAAAGCTGCCGCATGAGGTTGAGCTTGACCTGCGGCAGGCTTTTCACCTTGTTGCTTCCCAGTTCCACCTTGTTGAAGAACGACCCTCCGAAGAGGTCGAACCCGCTGCGAACGGCAAGGTCGAATTCCTCCCAGGTCGCGAGGTTGCTGGCGGCCACGGTGAGTCGGTAGCGCTTGAGCGCCTTGACGATGTCGAGGTTGATGCCGTGGTCGCTGTCGAAGTCGATGGCCAGGAATTCGCAAAGGGGGATGAACGCGCCGACTTTGGTCTCGCGCCTGCACCGCGTGAGCATGAAGCGGAAGCCGCGCGCCTTGGCCGCCCTGGCGCGGGCCAGTGTTTCGGTGGAGGCGGCGTCGTCCGGCCTCAGGCTGAATACCGTGTCCGCAGGGGGCAGCGTGTCCAGCAGCTTCTCGTCCAGGTGTTGGAAAGGGATGTCCACGAGGGTCAACTGGCAGTCCGCCACGCCGCAATTGCCCCTGGAGGGCTGCGCAGCCGCCTCGGAAAGGCCCTGGCATGCGGCTTCGACCGGAGAGCACGCGGACTTGGGCACGAGCATGTGCAGTTTCCTGCCGCAGACCTTGCGGGATGAAGAAAAAACCGGGGTGGTGACCCAGATCGCTTCCTGCTGTTCCTGGTGCGCTGAGAGGTCCTGCATGGGGTACGCCTTCCGTCGGGGGGGCCGGCCAAACAACCGCCGGGAATGCGAACGACAGAAGCACCCTATAGATTGATTGGAATTATTGTCAATTGATATGTGCTTTTATTCACCTGCAGTTCGTACTTGATGCGCGGGGAGAATCTGTATGGAGTGGCGGAAAGCGAATGCAGGTCAATCATTGAAACTGATAATCCTTTTCAGCTCGTCTGCGATGTCCTCCCCCGTGACGCGCCGGGAACCGCACATGGCGCAGTAAGCCGCCGCTCCGTCGAGGAGTGAAAGCGCCTTTCCAGGGAGGAATTCGTCGGGGAGGCCGGAGATGCTCAGGTCCACGGATGCGGCCAGCGCATCGGGCGCGATGGACAGGCCGTGGTGGCGTTCGTAACAGGATGCGACGCCCGTGACGATGGCCAGGGCCGTGTCGCGGTCCGGTTCGTTGATGGCGACCACCTTGAAACGCCGAGCCAGGGCGGGGTCCTCCGCCAGGAGGGCCGCGCCTTCGCGCGTGGTTGCGCCCACGCAGGGGAAGTCGCCCCTGGCGAGTGCCGGTTTCAAGGTCTCGGAAAGGCCGAGCCCGCCTTCGGAAGCGCCGGCGTTCATCAGGGTATGGATTTCGTCGATGAAGACGATGACGCGGTCCTTGTTGGCGGTCACTTCCTGGAGCAGGGCGTCCACCCTGTCCTCCAGGTCGCCCCGGTAGCGGGTTCCCGCGATGAGGCTCGCCAGCGAGAGGCTGTGCAGGCTGCGCCCTTTGAGTCTCGGGGGGCAGTCGTCCCGGGCCATGAGCCGGGCGAGCCCCTCGGCCACGGCGGTCTTTCCCACGCCGGGATGCCCCACCAGGAGCGGGTTGTTGGTCTCCAACTGGCTGAGGATCTGGGCCGCCCTGCGGATGGAGGCGTCCATGGCGATCACGGGCTTGGCCTGGGCCAGGCGGCGCGGGTCGGTCAGGTTCGTAGCGTAGCGATCGAGGAGCGATCGTTCTCCCGAGGAGTCGGCGGGAGAAGCCGCCAGGGCGGGTTGGGGAGCCTTTGGTGCGGGCGGCGCGGGCTGGTGGGGCGGGGCGGTAAGAGCCACCACCTTCTCTTCGCGGGAGGCCAGTGCGGCCTCGAGTTCTCCGAGCAGGCGTTCGATCCTCCTGCGGCCCGGGTCGTCCTGGGCATCGAGAGCCGCCTGATAGTCCTGCAGGATATAGGCGAGCCTGCGGTTTGGGGCGCGCAGGATGAAGGACAGCAGTTCCGCGAGGTCGGTGAGCACGGCCTCTTCGGCGTCGGGCTGCCCCGGGTCCGGGTCGAACCGGAGGCCGTCGCGCAGTGTCCAGAAGACGGGCACATGCCCCTGGGCGGCGAGTTCCCGCGCGAGCCGCCGGGTCTCGCGGGCCGGGTCGCCGCTGGGGACGAAGCGCACGGGGCGCGGGCCGGTCTCCCGGACCGGGGAGGGTGGGCTTTCGCCGCGACGCCGGGCCCGGATCTGGACGGTTTTCGCGTTGCCCGCAAGCAGGAGCCTGGCCGCTTCGATCAACTGCGCCCCGCCTTCGGGGCGGTAACCCCGGACGGCAAGCTTCTCCTCAAGCCACAGGGCGAGCGGAGGGGAAGCGGGCTCGTTGCCCGCGTCGGCCTGGATGCGGTCCAGTTCCCGGGCGTCGAGCGGGAGCGATTCCAGGCGCATGGAGTCGAGATCAAGGATATCGAGGTTCAATTCACGCATGGTTGCGGTATTTCAAAGATGCGCGGCGATGTCCAGACAGGCGCGGCGCGGCAGGCTCCCGCCGAGCAGATGCGGACCCGGCGCGCCGGAAAGTTCCGGCTGGACAGGGCGCTGCGGAAACCGCTAGGAGCGGAAGGCAGGAATCCCAAGCCGATCCGGAGGGAGCGTGCCCGAAGCCATCCAGCAATACGACGTGTCCGAGAAGATCGGCGAAGGCGGCATGGGGGTTGTCTACAAGGGCTTCCACCGCACCCTCGAACGGCCCGTGGCCATCAAGCGCCTGGCCGCCCACCTCTCGAAAAACCAGGACATGCTGGCGCGCTTCCTCAAGGAGGCGCGGCTCCAGGCCAAGCTCTCGCACCCCAACGTCGTGAACATCTTCGACCTCCTGGAATGGGAGGGCGAGGTCTACCTGATCATGGAGTACGTCCCCGGGAGCACCTTGAAGGAACTCCTCCAGGACAAGGGACGCCTCCCCGTTGCCGAGGCCCTGCGCATCGCCGAGGGCGTGCTCGCGGGACTGGCCTTCATGCACGACAACGGCGTGGTGCACCGCGACATCAAGCCCAGCAACATCATCGTCCCGGAATCCGGGCCGGTGAAGGTCACGGATTTCGGCATCGCCCGGCTCGTGGCGGACGATTCGGGCCTCACGCGCTTCGGAGCGGGCGTGGGAACCCTCCAGTACATGGCCCCGGAGCTCCTGAAGACCGGCGAGGTGAGCTTCGCCGTGGACATCTACGGCATGGGCGTCACCCTCTACGAGATGCTCGCAGGACAGACCCCCTTCACAGGCAACACCGACCTTGAGGTGATGCTGGGGCACATCGAGCGCCAGCCCCCGCCCCTGGAGTTGCCCGGCGGCGAGGCCGCCCGGGCCTGCGCGGCCATGACCCTCAAGGCCCTGGCCAAGGACCCTGCGGAGCGCTTCGCCACGGCCCGGGATTTCCTGGCCGAGGTGCGCCGCGCGGCAGCCGGGCTGCCCCCGGCCGGGGAGGCTCCCGCCTGGGAGGCTCCGGCCGTGGGCGGCCCCCGGCCTTCTGTCCGCGCCGCGCGCGGCGGCGACGAGCCCACGCGGACGGGGGACGCTCCGCCGCCCCCGCTTCCCGCCCCGGCCGACGGGCCGGTGTCCACGCCAGAGTCCACGCCGGAACCCGGGCCGGAACCCGGGCCGGAACCCGGGCCGGAACCCGGGCCGGAACCCGGGCCGGTGTCCACTCCGGAGACTGG
>NZ_JBZVFJ010000229.1:0-3591 GCF_058402725.1 Fundidesulfovibrio sp.
CAGGCCCTGCGCGTGCATGTCGTGGAACCACTCGGCCCCGGTGTCCAGCGCGTATTCGCCCATGGCGGTGATGGCCCCCAGAGGCGAGCCGCTCCCAAGAGGCGCGGTGAAGGGCCGTGCGGCCCTGAGATCAACCAGGGCGCACCACTCGTTCACGCGGCAGGGCGGCAGGGGCCAGGGGTGGCGGCGGTAGTTGTCGTTGAACAGGCTCTCGTGCATGGGCGAGACGTGGTGCGGCCCGGAATAGTCGTGGGACGCGTAGAGGGCCGCGAGCTCCTCCAGGCCGGGGCGATAGTCCATGTGGCGGCCCTTGCCGCACTTCCCGGCGTAGTGGGCCGGACAGCCCATGCAGGCCCCCACGTCGCCGATGGCCACGGCGTCGCCCATGGCCTCCAGCATGGCCCCCACCACGTCGCCCCGGAAGAGGCAGTCGTTGTGGATAACCAGCAGACGGTCCTTGTCGCTGCGCTCCCAGGCGTACTGGTAGCGCACGGCCAGGCGCACGTCGTCGTCGGCCAGCTTCACGGGGTCCACGGAGCGGATCCAGTGGCAATAGCGGGGCTTGAACACCGTCAGCTTGGCGCGCAGCTTCTCCTTCACGCAGGTGAGCCCTTCGCTCTGCTGCGGCGAGTTGGCCGCCTCCTCCGCCAGGTAGATGCGGTCGATGTGTTTCCAGGAGTGGCGCAGCAGTGAGAAGAGGGTCAGGGTGGTCTGGTAGGGCTTGCCCAGCACGTTGATGGCGACGTCGATCTTGGCCATGGCTCCCGGTCCGGAATTGCGCTCCGGCGGCGCGGCGTGGCCGGGGCAGGTGTACGTCCGCAATCCCGGGACCGGTGGGACGATCCGGCCCGGAGGCCGCGTCGGCCAGCCTCCAAGATAGCGTACGCGCCCGCGCGGGGCAAGCTACCGCAAGTACGCCGCCAGCGGCGATGCGCTCGTGGCGTACGCGCCCGCACGGGCAAGATCCATGCGCTCTCCGGGACGCCTGCCGCCCCCGGGAGCGTCGTCGGCCACGCGCCGGATGCATGCGCCTGTAGGACGCCTCCTACCGGTTCGCAAGCGGCGCGGTTCCTGATAGGATGACGCCATGCCCTGCACGCACGCCCCCGGAGAGCGCCCGTGATGCGTCTTCCAGCCCGACTCGACGCGCGCCTTCGTCTTGCCGCAGGCGTCCGCCGCCTGCGCGAGCGCCTGGCGGTCTTCCGAACCGTGGCAGACGGCACCTACGACTGGGAACTCTGGATCGGCCCGGCCGGGGACGTGCGCTACGTTTCGCCCTCGTGCCTGCGGGTAACGGGCCGGCCGGCCGAGGCCGCGCGCGCAGAACCGGACTTCTTCCTCCGTACGGTCCACCCCGAGGACTATCCCGGCTGGCGTCGGCTCATGGAACAGAGCCTCGAGCGCGACGTGCCCTCCCTGGATTTCCGCATCCGCCGCGCGGACGGGGCGCTGGTCTGGCTGGCCCAGGAGACCACCCGGGTCTTCGGCCCCGACGGCTGCTTCAAGGGGCTGCGCCTGAGCCTGCGCGACGTGACCGACCGCGTGAGCGCCCAGCAGGCGCTGCGCGAGGCCCACGAACGGCTGGAGGAGCGCGTGCTCGAACGCACGGCCGAGTTGGACCGGACCAACCGGGAGCTGCGCACCGAAATCCGCCGGGGAAACCGCGCCCGCAAGGAGCTTGAACGCTCCCGCGAGCGCTTCCGCAGCCTCTCCACCTACCTCCAGCAACGCATCGAGGAGGAGCGCACGCGCATCGCCCGCGAAATCCACGACGAACTGGGACAGAACCTCACGGCCCTGAACATGGGCCTCTTCAGCCTGGAAGCGCCTCAGGCCCGTCCCGATCCGCAGCGCGTCGCCGCCCTGCGCCAGATCGTGGCGGGCACGGTCGAGAGCGTGCAGCGCATCGCCCGGGAGCTGCGCCCGGCCATCCTGGACGAGCTGGGCCTGGCCGAGGCCGTGGCCTGGCGCGCGCGCACCTTCCAGGAGGGCTCGGGAATCGTCGTGGACGTGGAGGCAGGCCCCGGCCTTCTGGGTGTGACGCCCGAGGTCTCCACGGCGCTCTACCGTGTTTTCCAGGAAGGGCTCACCAACGTGGCCCGCCACGCCGGGGCCACGCGGGTGCGCGTGCGCCTGGCGCGCTCCCGGGGCCGCCTGCGCCTGGAGGTGGCCGACGACGGCCGGGGCATGGACCCCAAGGCCCTGGACGAGCCCGGCTCTCTCGGGCTCACCGGCATGCGCGAACGCATCCGCGCGGTGGGAGGGAGCATGGACATCGGAGCCGCGCCCGGCGGAGGCACGCTCCTCTGCGCCTCCGTGCCCGAGAGGATGCCCCGCGCCGCACGGCGCAAGGCCTCTCCATGACCCGCCCGCTCCACGTGCTGGTGGTGGACGACCATGCCGTGGTGCGCCGGGGCGTGGTGGACATCCTGGCCGCCGCCCTGCCCGGCTGCTCCTTCGTCGAGGCCCCTGGCGTGGCCCTGGCCCTGGCCGCCCTGGAAGACCCGTGCGACCTGGCCGTGCTGGACATCTCCCTGCCCGACGGCAGCGGCCTGGATCTTCTGGAGTGGATCGCCGCCAACCGGCCGGGCCTGCCCGTGCTGGTGCTCAGCATGCACCAGGAGGCCGAATACGCCCGCCGCGCCCTGGCACTGGGGGCCAGGGGCTACCTGGGCAAGAACTCCGCCCCGCAGGAGCTTACCGAGGCCCTGGCCTGCGTCCTGGAGGGCCAGACCTACGTGAGCCCGGGCCTCTCGCCCGGCCTCGCGCCGCGCCAGGATCCACTGGCAGCCCTCTCCCGGCGCGAACGCGAGGTGATGCGTCTCCTGGCCCAGGGCCGCACCGTGAGCGACATCGCACGCGACCTGGACCTCTCCGTGAAGACAGCCAGCACCTACCGCAGCCGGATCATGCGCAAGCTGGGCCTGCGCACCGCCGCAGACTTCTACCGCCGCGCCCTCACCATGGGTCTCATGGACTGACCCTCTCCTGTCGGACGGTTCCGACAAAGTTGTCCGCGCCGGACAAGGCGCTATGGTCGCCGCACGCCCACGGGACATTTCCCTGGAGGTGACCCCATGATCGCGACCATGACAGCACTGCTGGCCCTCGCCGCCCTGCTCACCGGACTGGCCTTGGGCCACGCCGCGCGCCGCTCCGCCAGGCGCAAGCGTCTCCCGCGCGACTTCGATTTCGGCCTCTACAAGCGCACGGAGCCCAAATGAGCAGGGCCTCTCCGCAACAATTGCCGATTCGGGATTCCGGCGACCTGGCAAGGGATCGGCCGGACCTCTTCGACCTGCTCTTCGATCCGCCCTGGCTGGGAATTCCGGCCAGGGTCACGGCGTCGGCCCGCGCCCTGTCGCCCTCGGGCGGCTTCGTGGAGGTGTTCGTGTCCGTCGTGGACGGGAGCATCCGCGAAGCGGGCTTCCTCACGGACAGCCCGCCCTCGGCCTCCAATCCCGTCATGGCCCTGGCCTCGCTCTGGTGCGGGAGAGCGCGAGGGCTCACGCCGACCCAGGCCGCCCGGCTGGAGGCCCCGGACATCCTGGGGGGCGGCATGGAGCCCCTGGACGCGGCCCTGGAAGCGGC
>NZ_JBZVFJ010000230.1:0-3550 GCF_058402725.1 Fundidesulfovibrio sp.
AGTCGAGCACGCAGAATTCGTCTCCGGCGAGGCGCGCGAGGATGTCGCTGCCCCGGAAGTGCTGGCGCAGCAGGGCGGCCACATGGCGCAGCACGGTGTCTCCCGCGTCGTGGCCGTGGGTGTCGTTCACTTCCTTGAGGCGGTCCACGCCGATGAGTGCGGCTGCGAGGCCCCGGTCTTCCCGGCGCAGGGTCGTGAAGAGCCTGTTGCCCGCGTCGAAGAGGTGCGTGCGGTTGCCCAGCCCTGTGAGCACGTCGCGGTTGGCGAGGTCCGCGAAGTCGTCCAGGAGGTTGAGCATGTCCACGTTCTGGGAAATGCGGCAGTAGAATTCCTCTGTCAGGAACGGGCGGGTGATGAAGTCGTTGGCCCCGCTCTTGAGCAGGGCGGCCGAGGCTTCGGCGTCGTTTTCGGCGGCCATGCCGATCACGGCTACGTCGCGCAGGCCGCGCGTTTCGCGTACGGAGCGGGTGAGTTCCGCGCCGGTGGCGTCGGGGAGGGTCGAATCCGTCAGGATCAGGCGCACGGAGGCGTCCGAGCGGGCGGTATCCAGGGCTGTGCGGGCGTCGGCGCAGGCGATGGCATGGTAGCCGTGGGCCGAGAGGAGCCGTGTCAGGCGTGCGCGTTCCGCGTCGTCCGTCAGGGCCGCCACGGCGCGCAGGCCCTTGTTGCGCAGGATGCGGCGCAGCAGGCGCACCACGTAGTCCAGGGTGTGCAAGCCCTGTTTGAACACGTAGTCCACGATGCCCTTTTCCCACATGGCCTCGCGCAGGCCCGGGGCCATCTCGCCCGTGAACACAATGGCGGGCACGCCGAAGGAGAGCACAACGTCCACCACCTCGCCTTCGTGAGCGTCGGGGAGGTTCAGGTCCAGGAGCGCTGCGGCAAAGGCATGGGGATTCGCGGCCAGCGCGGCTTCGCATTCGGCGCGGGACTTGACCCAGGCCACGGTGCGGCCCACCTCGCGTTCCACGGTGCGGCGCAGGAGCGAGCCGAAGGTGCGGCTGTCTTCAACAAGCAGGATCTCTTCCACGGTGAACCTCCCGGAGTCGGATCAGGAAGCGTCGTCAGACGCCACGAGCACGACCAGTTCCTTGGGGCCGTGCACGCCGAAGGTGAGCGTCAGTTCGATGTCGGCGGTCTTGGACGGACCGGAGATGAGCAGCGTGTTGGCGGGCAGCGGCCCTGCTTCGGCCAGTTCGGCCAGGGCCTCCGCGAAGGTGGCCCGCACCTGGGATTCGTGCAGCACCGCAATGTGCAGGGGCGGCACGAGGGAGAGCAGCCGGGACTCCGTGGCGTCGGGGGTCAGAAGCAGGGAGCCGTTCTCCGCGATGCCCAGGCGGACGCCCGTCACCGAGGCGTCAACGGCGAAAAGGGCATCGCGCAGCTCTTCCACGGGCCGGTCCACGGGGAGGGGGGAGGGCATGCCGGGCCGGGCGAGGACCCCGCGCGCCAGGAGGGCCACGCCGGAAGCTGGGCCGTAGGCCACGGAGGAGGGGGCCTTGGCGGCCAGCAGGTCGGCCAGGGCGTCGGCAAGGTTTGCCGCGCTGGTGCGGATCACTTCGGTCTTCACGGCGGCCATGCGTGCGCAGAGGAGTTCCACGGCCTCGGCGTGGTCAAGCCGGGGGGGGCTCCAGGCCAGGTCCGGGGCCACAGGGGCTGGCGCGGCCGGACGGTTGCGGGAGAGGCGTGCCAGGATGGCCTCGCGGGCGTTGACGCTATCCATGGCGGGCTCCTTCCTCGCGCACGCGCTGGCGCAGGCTCTTGCGGGCAAGTTTGGGCAGCGTGCGGGCCTGGCTCCAGGCGGCGAGGGGGCCTACGGCCGGAGTCCAGCGGCTGGTGACGCGCGCGGCCAGGGCCAGCAGGCGTTCGCGCAACCAGGGCCTGCGCTCCACGAAGGCCCAGAGCCGCCAGCCCAGGGTCTTGACGGCGCAGCGCTTGGCCCCGCGACCGCGCACGAGGCCCTGTCCGGGCGCGGCCTCGCACTCGGAACGGATGCGGCGCAGGTGCCGGGCCAGGGGGATCATCACCGGGCAGACTTCCTCGCAGGCCCCGCAGAGGCTGGAAGCGAAGGAAAGGTCGCCCTTGGCTTTGAGCCCTTCCATCTGGGGCGTGATCACCGACCCGATGGGGCCGGGGTAGACCGAGCCGTAGGCGTGGCCGCCCAGGCGCGAATAGACAGGGCAGTTGTTCAGGCACGCGCCGCAGCGGATGCAGCGCAGCGAGCCGGAGAGTTCAGGGTCCTGGAACATGTTGGAGCGGCCGTTGTCCAGGATGACCAGGTGCACCTCGCGGGGGCCGTCCAGTTCGTGGGGGCCGCGCGGTCCGTTGACCACGTTCACGTAGGTGGAGAGCAGCTGCCCCGTGGCCGAGCCCGTGAGCAGGCGCATGAGCGGCGGCAGGTGCTCGAGCTTTTCCACCACCTTCTCCAGGCCCATGAGGGCGATGTGCACGTCGGGGCAGTGGGTGCTCATGCGCCCGTTGCCTTCGTTCTCCACGAGCACCAGGGAGCCGGTCTCGGCCACGGCGAAGTTCACGCCCGAGAGCCCGGCCCTGGCGGTGCGGAACTTTTCGCGCAGGACGCGCCGGGCGATGGCGTTCAGTTCCAGCACGTCCTCGGTGTAGGGCGTGTCCGGGATGCACCTGGCGAAGAGTTCGGCCACCTGCCTGCGGTTCATGTGCAGGGCCGGGGCCGTGATGTGCGAGGGCGGCTGGTGGGCCAGCTGGATGATGAACTCGCCCAGGTCCGTCTCCACCGGGGTGACGCCGTGCTCTTCGAGAAAATGGTTGAGCCCCGTCTCTTCGGAAACCATGGACTTGCCCTTGACCACCGTGTCGGCTCCGTGCTCGCGCAGGATGGAGAGCACGATGCGGTTGGCTTCCCCGGTGGTCTCGGCCCAGTGGACGCGGATGCCGTTGCGGGTGCAGTTGGCCTCCAACTGGACCAGAAGCTCAGGCAGGCGCGAGAGGGTCCGGCCCTTGAGGGCCTTGCCGGTGGCACGAAGCCGCGCCAGTTCTGCCGGGTCGGAAAAGAGGGCCAGACGCTTGCCGCGCAGGCCGCCCAGGGCGGACTTGAAGTTGCCCGCGATCTGGGGATCGGCCAGGGCCTTGGCCAGGGCGGCGGGGAAATCGAAGGAATCAGCGGCCATGGCATGCCTCCCCTGCCCGGGTCGCGGACGGTTGCGTCGAGGCAGCGCCCGAGACGCGCTCCCAGAGGAATTCGGCCACGTGCATGCCGCGCACGGGGCTTCCCATGCGCTGCGCTGCCGAGGTGATGTTGAGCAGGCAGCCGCAGTCGGCGGTGAGGAGCACGTCGGCCCCGGCGGCCAGCACGTCCTCCACCTTGTCGCGCACCATGGCGGCGGAGATTTCCGGGCGCTTCACGCTGAAGGTTCCGCCGAAGCCGCAGCACTCCCACTCGCGGGAGAGCTCCACCAGTTCCACGCCGGGCAGGGCGCGCAGCAGGGCCTTGGCGGCCGGGGTGGAGCCCGTCTCGCGCAGGGCGTGGCAGGAGGAGTGCCACACGGCGCGCACGGGCGGGCCGCTGTCGGGG
>NZ_JBZVFJ010000231.1:0-3534 GCF_058402725.1 Fundidesulfovibrio sp.
AAGCGTCGTCGGACGGGCGGCTGCCGCCGCTCTTCGCCAGGGATTTCGCCCAAAGCCGCGAAATCCCGGGCGAGGGGGCCGTGACGCTTCGCGTCAGGGGATTGTGTGCAGGGGCATTCCCTGTAGATTTGTTGGTGATATCCCTTGCGCGTCACCGCTCGCGACGAAGGTGGGCCGCTGTCCGGAGCAGGGGGGCTTTGCAGCCCCTAAGTAACTCTCGCATACCCCGTTATCGGGGTTTGTCATTAGGCCGCGAGGGTTGCGCCCCTTGGGCTCCCATCTCCGCTCCGCAGGGTTTTACAGAGCCCGGCGTCCCCGGACATCTACGACCCGGGATGATGTGTATTTTATCAAAAGTTACCCACATAGCGCTATGTGTGATGACATTTCTTTTCGCTTGCATAGAATCCACTAAAACAAATAGGAGGATTTTATGCCGTTGTTCAAACTTTTCGGAAACGGTCTTCTGGGATCGACCCAGACGGACAGCCGGGATGAGCCCGGCAGGGCGTCGGGTTCCTACGGTCCTGCCCGGGGCGGGCTTCTGTCATGGGGCAGGATGCAACCGGACGGAGCGTTGTTGGGCGGCTCGTTGTTGGGCGGAACAGGCCCAATGGCCTTTGGTGGCGGCGGGACGAGTCTGGCCGCGCCCGGGACGCAGGCGGCCCCGCATCGGCCCGCTTGGTCCGCCGGGCGGCCGGAATCCCCGGACCAGGAGGACGACATCGCCCGGCCCCTGGAAGAGTTCCCTCACGGCAGGCCGCCGCTCACCCGGGATCAGACGGTGCGGGCCTACGCCCGCATGATGGGCGTGCACCCCTCGGAGGTCGATCCCGAGAAAATGGAATTGAAGCGCGACATCCGCTTCGAACCTGTCCAGCGCCGCGAACGCGGGATGTACGGGGGCGACGCCGAGCCCGGCCCCTTCAACGAACCCTACGACCCCGAATCCGACGCCGTGCGCGGCGGCAACTGGAAGCGTCTGGACCCGGACCTGGCCGGACGCGTCCGGGAGCGTATCCAAGGCACGCGCTTCGAGGGCATGGACCTGGACGGGCTGAAAATCCACGACTCGGAGAAGCCGTGGTACATGCCTGGGTCCGCAGGGGGGATGGCCCTGGAGAACCACATCTACATCGATCCGAGCGGGTTCAAAGGAAGCGCGTTTAATCCTCACGAAAGTCAGAAAGACTTCGACATCCTCCTTGAAGAGGTCATCCATTCAGGCCAGTACCAGTCCGGCATGACTCGCGCCGGATACCTCTGGGACGCCGTCCGCCAGGGCGGGTACAAGCACAGCACGTACGAACACGAAGCCTGGGACATTGCCCATCCTGATTGGCGTGACCGGATTGGATACAAAGAGCGGGAGATGCCCTCCGGCGAGGCAAGCGGGCTTCGTCCGCCGTCGGACGAGGGGTACGGCAAGTAGGTTGGCGTTTCGATGCCCGGTGGCGGTGGTTCACGCCGCCTCCGGGCACTTCCGGTGAATGCCGCAGGGACGGCTCTGAAGAGCACAAGCCGTTCACCGTCTGCACAAGGAGGTACGCAGTGGCAAGGCAATATTTATGCATAGTGTTGTTTTCGGTTGTTGTATGCGTCGTGTTGTCATTGTCAGCGTGCATATTTTTTCCAAACGCGGACAGAGACAGGCGTTGCGTTGAGTTTAAGTTGTATTTAAATTATGCAACTGCAGAATCAGCGTTGGAAGAGTCAGGATCTGGAATTATGACATATTACGAAGCGTATATGTGTCACGCTTTGTATCGCCTACACGGCCCGCCTTCTGTAGAATACTTCCTGTCTAAACCTCAGGAGACCGTTCCTGTGCTCAAACGTAAAATTCCATTCACCCGCAGCGACATGGAGATTCTCATCATTTCGCGCATTCTTCAGAACATCCAGAAGGCGGGGTCGGTCAACGTCACCTGCGACAAAGAACTGCTCGATGCCTGGAAGGGCGTGATCGACAAGATGCGCCCTTCAGACTTGGCCAATGCTGCCTGGTCGTTCTACCAGACCACGTTGGCCGCGCCCGGACCGCCCTGCGGGCAGTGACGGGCGCGGACATTCCCCGCCCTGTCGCGTCCTCTCCGGTGAAGCCCGCGAAGCAACTCGGGAGTCCAGAGGGCGAGAGCCCTTTGGCCGCCGGAGGCTTCTTCCCCGACCGCCCTGCCGCTCGATCCCGTCGCGCCTTCCGCCGTCTCCCCCCCCACGCAGCCATCGCGCAGGCAGGTCTTCTTCAGCGCGGCAGGGCGTCCTGCCGGAGCACCTTGCAGTCCGGCGCTCCGGTGGCGCCGCAGAATTCCAGGGCCTTGGCGGCGGCTTCCTCGGCGGTCCGCTTGCCGCCGGCCCAGCCCATGTAGCCTTTGGGGTTCATGGCGAAGGCCTTGTTGGGCGACGCGTCGAGGTATTCGCCGAACATTGCGCGGCCCTTATCGGAGAGGTTGGGGGGCGGTGTTCCCTGGATTCTGTCCACCGCCAGCAGGGGCTTGCGGGGCGGCGCGCCGACGCGGGCGAGGAAGTCGTCCAGGATGTGCGTCCACTGGGGGATGCCCTTGCGGGAGAAGAAATAGTGCCCGTCCTCCCCGAAGGGCGGCACAATCAGCAGTTGGGCCTTGCCGCCGGAGGCGGTGAAGGCGCGGTGGATGTCCCGGGCCAGGGCGGGGCCGAAGAAGTGGTCGTTCTCGGAATAGACGAAGAGCATGGGGATGCGCGCGGTGCGGCCGAATTCCGCGAAGGCCTGCACGAGGCGTTCGGGCTTGTTCACGGTGTCCGGGGCCGAGGAGCCCTTGCCGCCCGCGAAGCTGACGGCGGCGATGAGCCCCGGGGGAGGGTCGGCGGCCAGGGCCGTGACGGAGAAACCGCCGGTGGAGGCCCCCACGCAGACGATTTTCCGGGCATCGACGTAGGGTTTTTCCTGCATCAGGCGGATGGCCTCGCGGATGTCCTGGGCGGCCACGCGGCCGGAGGCGGCGTACTCGGGGGCTTCGGTCTTGCCGGAGCTTTCGGCGTATTCGCCGCCCGATGCGCCGAAGGCGCGGCGCATGAAGACGAGCACGGCGTATCCCCGGCGGGCCAGCTCCTCGGCCTCGCGCGTGCGGCTCAGGGGCGTCATGGACGGACGCTCGGCGCGGTCGCGCGGGGTGCCGTGGCAGATCACGATCAGGGGATGGCGCTCCTGGTCGGCCGGGCGGACGATGAGCGCTTCGAGCTGCGCCGGGGCGCGCTCCGGGCCGAAGCGGGCGGGCAGCATGGTCTGTTCGTAGACCAGGGAGCCGCACAGGGCCTGGACGGGCCAAAGCATCACCAGCATCAGGATGAACGCGCGACGGACAAGGGCCATGAATACACCTCCTGCAACGTGCCCGAGAATCTAGCATGCGCGCGGCCGGACGGGAAGACGGGCGGGAGGGCGGCGGTCCTGCGCCGGTGTGCTGGCCCCCTGCGCGGACCTCGCGGCAGACCGATTTGAAGACGATCTGCCGCGAGGTCCGCGAGGGGGCCAGCACACCGGCGCAGGACACCACGGCG
>NZ_JBZVFJ010000232.1:0-3525 GCF_058402725.1 Fundidesulfovibrio sp.
GCGGGGTCAACGCCCCCCTGGCGCTCTATGGCTACCCGGCGTCCAACGTCTCCGGCGTGCGCGAGCGCTGGCATTTCCGCGAGGGTTTCGCCTTCCTGCGCCAGCTCTTCCCCGCAAGCGGCTCCGTGGCTCTGCTCCTGGACAACTCCGAATCCGCCGGCTTCGTCCTGGACGACCTGCGCGACGACCAGGGCCGCAACGGCCCCTTCGCCCTGCGCCTGGCCGCCGTGGAGCAGGTGGCAACCTTCCAGGCCTGGAGGCGCAAGGTGCTGGAACTCCAGGAGCGCGCCGACGCCCTTGCCCTGGGGCTCTACCACTCCCTCGTCGATGAGGAGACGGGCCTGGTGGTCCCCCCCGAGCAGGTGGCCGCCTGGAACGACTCGGTGGTGCGCAAGCCCACCCTGGGCTTCACCGACTTCTCCCGCGACCACGGCCATCTGGCGGGCGTGCTGGAATCAGGGCAAGAGCAGGGGTTCCTGGCCGGCGGCATGGTGCGGGAGATCCTCACGGCCAAGGCGGCTGCCGGAACGCTCCCCGTACGCATCAACGACCGGGGCATCGTCTTCCTGAACCTGCGCACCGCCGAGAGGCTGGGCCTGAAAATCCCCTACGAATTCATCGAGGCGGGCGAGGTGGTGGTGCGATGAGGGGTCTGCGCGGCGCGCTCATCCGCCGACTGGCCTCGGACCGCCAGCTCCTGGCCGTGCTGCTGGCGGTGTTCGCCGGGGCCGTGGTCAGCACGGCCCTGGCCTACTCCCACACGCGCAAGACGGTGGAAGAGCTGGCCCGCACCCAGTTTCTCCAGAGCCTGGACTTCCTGGACCACGAGGTGGACGTGCAGGTGCGCGGCATGATCTTCCAGACCCGCCTGGTGAGCCAGGAACCCGTGCTCCTGCTGGCCCTGGAGGAGAGCTACCTGGGCGGATCGGCCCGCGCCGCCGCGCGCCGCAAACTGGAAAGCCTGGTGGAGGACGGCGTTTTCGAACGCTTCTACCTGATGAACATGAAAGGCGCGATCGTCCTGGCCTCCAACCCCGCCCTGGCCGGGACCCTGGACGTGTCCGACCGGCGCTACTACCGCGAAGCCCGCGAAGGCCGCTCCGTCCTGGAGACGGTGGGAACCTCCCGGGTGACCGCACGGCCCATCCTGGTCTCCTCGCAGCCCGTCCGCGCGGCCGACGGCTCCGTGCGCGGCGTCGTGGTGGCCATCCGGGACACCGCCGCCTTCGCCCGCGACATCCTGGCCCTGCCGCATCTGGGGGGACACGGCGTCGGCTTCATCCTGGGCGAGCACGGCGCCGTGCTGGCCGCTCCGACCCGGGGCGACCAGCCCGCCTTCCAGCCGGCCCCCTTCGTCCCCCTGATCGCCCACGGCGCAGGGTCCAATCAGCTGGTGCGTTTCGATCGTCAGGGCGTCACGCGCATCTGCCTGGCCAAGATCAACCGCTCCACGGGCTGGATCCTGGCCGTGGAGGCCGATGAGGCCCTGATGATCTCCCCGGTGAACCACCTGGCCGCCGTGAACGTCGGCGTGGCCCTGGGCACCCTGGTCCTGGTGGCCCTGGCTCTCGGGGCGCTGCGGAAAGTGCTGGCCACCCTGCGCCGCTCCGAGGAACGCTTCTCCCTGCTGTTTCGCCTCTCGCCTGAGGCCGCCCTGCTCCTGGACGCCAACGACCTGAGCGTTCTCGCCGTCAACGAGGCCTACACCCGCCTCACGGGCTTCGACCCCGCCGAGGTGCTGGGGCGCACCATCCCCCAGATCGAACCGGAGATCGACCGCCCCAAGTTGGACGCCTTCCACGCCGACGTGCTGCGCAGGGGCCGCGTCGTGGGCCGCGAGTTCGAGGGCCACCGCAAGGACGGGCAATCCTTCAGGGTCTCCGTCTCCGGCCAGATCATCGAAACCGAGTCCGGCCTCTGGATCATGATCCTCCTGCACGACGTCACCCAGGCCCGGAAAATCCAGGAGATGATGATCCAGACCGAAAAGATGCTCTCCGTGGGCGGCATCGCGGCGGGCATCGCCCACGAGATCAACAACCCCCTGGGCATCGTGGTCCAGGCCTCCCAGAACCTCGTGCAGCGCACCCGCCCCGACCACCCGAAAAACATCGAGGCCGCCCGCGAGGTGGGCGTGGACATGGGCCTCGTGGCCCGCTACTTCCAGGCCCGCCAGCTCGACGTGTTCGTGCAGGACATCCAGGGCGCCGCCGTGCGCGCCGCGAGCATCATCCGCCACATGCTGGACTTCAGCCGCAGCAGCGAGTCGCGCCGCAAGCCCTGCGACCTGGCCGCCATCCTGGAAAAGGCCCTGGCCCTGGCCGCCAACGACTACGACCTCAAGAAAAGCTACGATTTCAAGCGCATCACCATCGACAGGGATTTTGAACCAAACCTCCCCCCCGTGCCCTGCACCGAAACCGAGATCGAACAGGTGTTCCTGAACATCCTGCGCAACGCCGCCCAGGCCATGGCCGAAGCCCCGACGCGCCCGGAGGGGCCGCGCATCGCCCTGCGCCTGCACGCTCTTCCCGGCCTCGTCCGGGCCGTCCTCGAGGACAACGGCCCGGGCATGAGCCCCGAAACGCGCCGCCGCGCCTTCGAGCCCTTCTACACCACCAAGCCCACGGGCGTGGGCACTGGCCTTGGGCTCTCGGTCTCCTACTTCATCGTGGTCAAAGGCCACGGCGGTCGCATGGCCGTGGACTCGGCCCCCGGCCGCGGCGCGCGTTTCACTCTGGAGCTGCCCCTGGGCGACGCCCCCCTGGACCCCGCGCCCTGACCCACACCCCGCTGTTGACGCACGGGCCTTCCCCGTCCACAATGCGCGCGCCGGTCCGCACGGACCGGCTACGTGCTCACCCGAACCCAAAGGCGTCGCCCCGCATGGCATCCAAGCATTTCCAGTGCACCCGCTGCGGCCGCTGCTGCCGCGCCAGCATCCCCCTGGGCCTGGCGGAGGCCCTGGACCACGACGAATCCTTCCTCCTGGCCCTGGTCTTCTCCATGGAGACCTGGAACCTGGACGACTTCGCCGCCAACCGGCCGGTCCTGCCCATCACCCACGAGGAGCTCTTCACCGCGCTGGCCTTCCGCAAGGACAAGCTGGCCATGGACGCCAGCCGCGATCTGGTGTTCCGCGTGGGGCGCGCGCCCTCGGGCTCCCAGCGCCTGGCCACCTTCGTCACCGTGGGGGCCGCCGCCCTGGGCGACTTCCAGGCAGGCCAGGCCCGCTGCCCCTCCCTGGCCCCGGACGACACCTGCTCCGTCTACGAACGCCGTCCCCTGGGCTGCCGCGTCTTCCCCCTGGACCCCCTCTTTCCGGAGATGCTCCAGCATGTGCCCCTCGCGGGCCTGGAGACGCGCCTGCCCTGCGACTTCTCCCCCCAGGCCCCCGAGATCTGGCGCGACGGCAGGCTGACCGATCCCGAATCGCTGGCGCTGCTCGCGCGGCGGCAGGAGACCATCCGGCGCGACTCGCTCTTCCTACCCTACTACCGCGTGGCAGCCGAGTCCTTCCGACCC
>NZ_JBZVFJ010000233.1:0-3453 GCF_058402725.1 Fundidesulfovibrio sp.
TCTCCGGCCGGGCCGTAGCGCTCGCCGAAGGCGAGGCGGATGATCCCGGGGCCGAGCCACAGGGCCAGGGCCGTGCCCGAGGCGGCCAGCAGGCACATGGCGGCCATCTGGCGACGGAAGCTGGAGCGCAAGGCTGCCGCGTCGCCCAGGCTGGTGCGCAGGGTGCGGAAGAAGATGTGGGAGAGCGGCGAGGAGAAGAGCACGGCGGCCTCCACCAGACGGTAGGCGGCGGCGTACTGGCCCACCTCGGCGGGGTCGGCGGTGAGCTGGGTGAGCAGGATGATGTCGGACTTGAAGTAGATGGTGGTGGCCGCGCTGATGAGCAGGAAGGCCCCGCAGCTGCGGTAGAGCGCGGGCTCGATGCGCGTGGCCGGGAGGAGGCGCACGGGGGCGGCCATGGGCAGGGACAGGGCCAGGAGCTGTCCCGCCAGGTAGCCCCCGAAGAGGGCGGCCGCGCCAGCGCCGGGCACGAGGAGCGCCAGGCCCAGGGCGACGGCCGTGGCCGTGCGCACGGTCATGCGCCAGCGGGCCTCGGCCACGAAGGCCCCGGAACCCTTCATGGCGGCCGAGAGGTAGCTTCCGGCGCTGAAGAGCGCGTAGTAGAGCACGGCCAGTGCCAGAGCCGCCTTGTGCTCCAGGGGAGCGAGCCAGAGGAGGGCGAGTCCGGCCAGGGTGGTGAGCGCGCAGTGGGCCAGGGCCTGGCGGAGGAGCGGGGGGCCTGGCGTGAGGTGTTCCGAGGGGTGGGCCGTCTCGCGGAAGATCAGGGTGGAGAATCCGCCGTCCTGGAGGATGGCGAAGAGCGAGGCCAGGGTGAGGATGTAGGAGTACACCCCGAAGGCTTCGGGGCCGAGCACGCGGCCCAGCACGAAGGAGAGCAGGGTGGCCAGCACGGCGCAGTAGGCCGTGGCCGACCACTGCCCGGCCAGGGCCTGGACGAAGCGGCGTGCAGCGCTCACGGGGCGCTCCCCGCGCCCGCGAGCAGAGCCCGCACCGCGCCGGGCAGGTCCCGGGCCAGGATGGTGGGCTGTTCCGGTGCGGGTGCGTCCAGGCGGGTCCAGTCCGCCACCTCTTCGGGCAGGCCCAGGCTTGCGGCGAAGCGCCTGCCGTGGCCGGTGAGCACCAGCACGGACTCCGCGAAGCCGCAGGAGCGACCGAAGGCCACGTCGGAGGCGTTGTCGCCGATCATGGCGGTCTCGGCCGGGTCCAGGGCGTGCGCAGCGCGCAGTTCCTGCCAGAGGCCGGGCTCGGGCTTGCGGCAGGCGCAGCCCTCGCCGGGGGCGTGGGGGCAGAAGGCCGTGCCCTGGAGGCGCACGCCGTGGGGGGCCAGAAGCTGCTCCAGGCGGCGCTGCACGGCCCGGAAGTCTTCCACGCGGTAGTAGCCCCGGCCGATGCCGGACTGGTTGGTGACCACGAAGAGGCGCACCCCGGCGCTCTGGAGCGCGGCCAGGGCCTCGCCCGCGCCGGGGACCAGTTCCACCTGGGCCGGGTCGTGCAGGTAGTGCTTTTCCACGATGATGGTGCCGTCGCGGTCGATGAGGGCGTTGCGGATGGGTTTCATTGCCCGCGAGGGATAGCCCAAGGCGGGCGGGGGTTCAAGCGATGATCCCGCCTGCCAGGGCGCGGCCGCTGCCGTCGAAGAGCGCGGCCACCTGGCCGGGGGTGGGGCGTTCCACGGGTTCCAGGAAGTGCAGCAGGAGCCCTCCGCCGCCGTCGGGGACGGCCCGGGCGGGCCTGGGCCGCTGGCGGTAGCAGGTCTGGGCCAGGACTTCCCCGGGCCACCCGGAGGGGTCGGCCAGGGCGTTGACCTGGCGCACGCGGCATTCCAGCGCGGCCAGGGCGGCCTTGGGGCCGACCACCAGGGCGTTGTCCCCGGCGCGCTTGGCCAGTACGTGGAGGGGGAAGCCCCAGGCCACGCCGATGCCCTTGCGCTGGCCCACGGTGTAACGCCAGAGGCCCTGGTGGCGGCCGATCTCCCGGCCGTCCTCCAAAACGATGGGGCCGGGGCCGGGCAGGGGCGCGCCCAGGGACTGGAGAAACGCGCGGTAGTCGTCGTCCGGGACGAAGCAGACCTCCTGGCTCTCCGAAGGCAGGGGCGGGGCCAGGCCGCGCCGGGCCAGTTCGGCGGGCACGCGGGCCTTGGTCCAGTCGCCCAGGGGGAAGTGGGCCAGGTCCAGGTTCCGGCGGTGAACCAACGTGAGGAAATAGCTCTGGTCCTTGGCGGGATCTGCCCCGCGCAGGAGGGCCTGGCCGCCCTCGGGGACCCTGACCAGGCGGGCGTAGTGGCCGGTGGCGATGCGCCCGGCCCCGAGCGCCCGGGCGGCATCGAAGAGCAGGCCGAACTTCATGTCGCGGTTGCAGGCCGCACAGGGATTGGGCGTGAGGCCCGAGGCGTAGGCGTCGGCGAAGGGGTCCACCACGCGCTGGCGGAATTCCCGCGAGAGGTCCAGGGCGTGGAAGGGCACGCCCAGACCTCCGCAGAGGTCATCCAGGGCGCGGGCCAGCTCCCGGGCGCGGCGGTCCGGGGGGAGGAAGTGGGCGTGCACGGCCAGAACCTCGCGTCCGGCGTCGCGGGCAAGGGCCAGGGCGAGGAGGCTGTCCATGCCGCCGGAGAGCGCGACGGCCAGTGTCATGGTGCGTGGGGTCCGTGGGGCGTTCAACCGCCGCGCGCATCCTGCCGCAGAAGGGCCTCCACGTCCACCGGCACGTTCTGCCAGGGCATGAGGAAGCGCTCGGCGTAGCGCACGTGGAGCCCGGAGCGCAGGAACACCTCGAAAAGGTCCGGGTCGATGTGGCGGTCGTCGCGCATGCGGCGCATGATGCCCAGGGCCTCGGCCAGGGTCTTGGCCTTCTTGTAGGGCCTGTCGGAGGCGGTGAGGGCCTCGAAGATGTCGGCCACGGCCACGATGCGGGCCTCGATGGAGAGGCGGTCCGCGTCGAGGCGGAAGGGATAGCCCCGGCCGTCGAGGGTTTCGTGGTGGCCTCCGGCGATCTCGGGCACGCGCTTGAGGGCGGGCGGGAAGGGGATCTGGCTCAGGATGGCCAGGGTCTGGATGATGTGTTCGTTGATCTTGAAGCGGTCCTCGGGCGTGAGGGTCCCACGGGCCACGCAGAGGTTGTGCAGCTCGCCCAGGTTGTAGAGCAGTTCGGGGACCTCCATGGCCACGGGCAGCTCGTCGGGCCAGAGCTGGGCCCGCGTGCGCGCGATGCGCTGCTCGGGCCTGTCGGAAAGGAGGGGCTCCTGGGCGGGCAGGGGGGCTTCGGGGGACGGCAGGCGGTCCAGCTCGGCCTGGGAGAGCCCCGGGCGGTCGCTGAAGTGGCGCGCCCAGGTGCGCGAGGCGATGCCGCGCAGGCGCTCCACGCGCTCGGGCGACATGAACTCGCCGCCGATGTTGCACTCGCCCACGAAGGCGAAGTCCTCCCGCAGGGAATCCAGGCGCTCCCGCAGGCGCTCCT